>NZ_LWEY01000557.1:0-618 GCF_001634935.1 Oleiphilus sp. HI0043
TCAAGTAGGTCATGTTTCAATACTGCGTAGGTAGATATCACCACCATAAGGGCGACTGAAAGTAAGCCATAAGGCGGTATATTGATATCAAACTCAAGAGAAAGCGTCATCCCACCCCCTAAAAAACCCAGGGCAATCGTCATGATCAGATAGTCTAACTTTAACTTACCTGAGCGGGTTGTTTCGGCTCTCTCTTGCAGTAGGACATATAGAGTATGCCCAATAATCCCGGCAAAAAATACCGGAAACGGATAGAACAAGTTCCCCCCTACAGGGAACCAGAAAGCATCAAAACGAAAGCTGGGACTGTGTAGAAAATGCTCTGGAGCGATAAATATCAAACTCAAATAGAGAAGCGATAAAAGATAGTATGAGAAAGAAACACGCTCGTAGGCATGTTGCTTACCCACAAAGCTTACAACAAAGTGAAACAACAAGACCGGAAGGAATAACACGACTGAGTTAGCACAACGTGCCCAAAACAAAGCTTGTGAAGGCTCGTTGGTAGACATTCCAACGAACAAGCTAAAAGACCAGAGAGCCAAGAGCGTACAGATTAGGCCAAAAAGAATCGACCCTCCCTGGCGTTTTGCCGATAAGCAAAGTACTGCACTGGCT
>NZ_LWEY01000558.1:0-733 GCF_001634935.1 Oleiphilus sp. HI0043
ACCTGAATTACACAGTGCCAAGCGATGCGGCGTCAGATCACGTTTTAGTGCTATTTGAAGTAATCCATTCACCGGGTTTCGGCCACAGGCATCGTCATATTCAATCAAGTCTGCCTGAAGCGTGTCGATAGCTTCGGCAGTCTTGCTATCCTTTTTACTAGCGACTTCGTAGCTCAGAAAATGACTCAGGTCAGAACTGATGACAAACAAGGTATCTTCGCCACCCCATAAGGAATCAATCACCTTGGCAACCTGATGCTTATCCGCATCTCCAACAACTAAGGGAAGCAAACTGAAGTCGCCTAATAGCGCTTGTAGAAAAGGTAATTGAACTTCGAGGCTATGCTCCTGAAGGTGGGCCTGGTCAAGCGTTTGAGCTAGCCCCTTAAGCTCAAGTTTTTGGGTCGCTAGGTAATCAAGTTCGATCATTCCCAAGGGAGTCTCATAGCTATGGAAGTGGCTACTGGCCAAACCTTTAAAACCATAATGATGGGATGGCCCCAAGAGAACGACTCGTTTGATTTTATCGACATAGGGTAGCAAACTCGCGTAAGCCGAGGCAGCGACCGCACCTGAATAGATATACCCTGCATGAGGCACGATAATCGCTTTTGGCTGAGCTGCCGGTACTTCTGGCAAGACCGACAAGGCGATTTTCATACAGTCATCAATATTAGCGCGCAGCTGCTGCGGGTTGGACGGGTAAAACTGTCCTGCCACGGCAGGAGAACGA
>NZ_LWEY01000559.1:0-769 GCF_001634935.1 Oleiphilus sp. HI0043
CAAAATACTTGTTGAGTAGACTATTCTTGTTCGCCGATAGCGAGCCGCTAATGAAGTGATGCTGAGCATGCGCGGTAAAACTTCCACAGCGCACACTCTGCTCGTAGGGGTCATCACTATCCGCGCCACGTTTTTCTTTATTCAGATGGAGTAAGCCGTCCTTCAGATCTTGTATACCCTGGCTTCGAACGTCTATCCAGTCTGCCCAGTGACTAATGTAATCACGCGGGATATAGCGAACAATAGAACTGGTTAGGTGACCAAACTTCTCCAAGGGCGAGCCTTCATGAGGCGTGCCAATGTAATAACAGTTTGACAACAAACTTAGCCAATCTGCTTCGGCATCTTGCGCGAGTTTCTGGGCACTTCGTATTAACAAGCCTCCCATACTAAAGCCCATTAGCACGATCTCTTCTACAGGTATGGGGTATGCCTCAATGAGCTCTGAAAGTAGCCGAGTTAATTTTTGCCCATTATCTTTAATCGATAAGCCTGTGTTGTAACGCAAGTAAAAAGGCGTAAAGCCAAACTCTTCTTGTAAGCGTCGACCATAGTTATCTTTTTCACTTAGCGCTTCGTCATCATCACTTGAACGACCATTACTCGAGCTCTCCCCTTCACTTTCCCCACCGAGTGAGTCTGGTTTTAAGTCCCATATTGTTTCTAGATTGGTCAGCCCGTGGATGAGGACGATAATTTTGTTAGATAAGGCTTTTTCTGCTTTGACGCTCCCGGAACCTTGAAGCACCTGTTGAGCAAGCGTGTCATC
>NZ_LWEY01000560.1:0-1032 GCF_001634935.1 Oleiphilus sp. HI0043
GTCAATCACACCCGCTGTTAATCACCACACCCTATGTTAAAGAAGCGATAAATTGTTCATGAAATACAATGCTATCGACAGGCTTTGAATAAAGATAACCCTGAGCTTGAATACAGCCCAGTTTAATTAGTTCACTCTCTTGTGCTTTCGTTTCTACACCTTCAGCAATCAACGAAAGCTTAAAAGTGTCGCCTAAAGAGATTATTGTCTTAATCAAATCACAATATGGGCTTCGAAGGGGTATGTATTAACAGCTAACCTGCCTGACTCTTGGTTACACGTGATAGCCCAAGAAATCGTCGGGCTCACATTTTCGTTTGACGCTTTCACCTTCTTTCTAGTAGAAGTTAAAGTGTCTAAAAATAGAATAAATCTAGAAGAAGCTTATTAACATCCGCCAATGGGACAGGATCTTTGGCGAATAAGACACTCAATCGAGAATGTGAACTTATCGTGGTAGGAATTATCTAGATAATAAAGAGGCATATCTCAGTAACAAGATATGCCTCTAACTTGGTAAACAATTTCAGGATGTATAATTAGAGCGTTGGCACTTTCAAAGTTGACTGTTTATTGCTGCTATATTCAAAATCCACAAAGTAATCGACACCCGTTGGAGATTGATATTGTGGGTCTTTGGTATCAACAGCTAGAACAAGGCGATGACCCGCGGGTACATCGTATGCTGTCGTTACTAGATCGAAGTCGACAGAAATTTTTTCGCCGGAGTTTGTGTCTGGCAATGTAATCGCGCCATGAGTTATTAATTTTCCAACACCCAAAGCATTCATGTCATAAAGATAAGCAACTAGCTGGATCTCATCGTGCTTTGGTTGTATCTGTAGTGATACTGAAGGATTCCCACGTATTTGCATTTCTTCGCTCAGCCAGCTCGATTTCCAATGGATACTTCTAATATCCGAGGCGGCTGGAATACTCGCTAAGATAGGCACCTCTAACTGCTCAAGAATTTGTGATAACAGCGGAATCTGCGTGCTAAATAAGGTACCGGCCCAAGCATTGATTGTGTTG
>NZ_LWEY01000561.1:0-946 GCF_001634935.1 Oleiphilus sp. HI0043
TTACCCACCCAGCAGCCAATGGTTATGTGATGGCTGTTGATAAGCCGCTTGCGTTCTATCACATCAAAAAAGGCAAGAAGAAAGATCTGAGCACAAAGCTGGTAGAAAGTAACTGAGCCAGTGCCGAGAATACGGGCATTTCTTACGAGTCTTCAGTTAAGCTGAAAGGCTTAGGCGATAATATCTTTGTCTTCGAAATGGCGCCATATTTGGAGAAAAGCGAAGATGTTTTTATCCAACAGTTCGCAAAAACCATTATCAATGTAGGCAGCCTGCCAAGCGATTGGGAAAGTGACTTAAACTTGCCAGCTGAAATCGTGCCCCTTACGAAACCCTACGCGATCTATGAGGGCGGAAGCTTCACTGGCATTGTGCGAAGTCACGGAAAGCCCGTACCTTTTGCGGAAATCGAAGTTGAATACATCAACTATTTACCTGAAATGTCAAAGAATGCGTTCTCTAGTGATCCCACGATTCAAGTTCCTGCAGAAGCATTTATTACGATGACAATTTATGCCGATGCTAGCGGAACATTCACGTTTGCGATACCGAAGGCGGGTCAATGGGGTTTTGCTGCGCTGGGCGTAGGGCCACAAAAGAAATTTAAAGGTAAAGAGCTGTCTCAAGACGCTGTCATTTGGGTGCAAGCCCATGAACTTAAGTAGAGGGTGCCAACGTGCATATAGTTGATGGTGCGCTTGCGGCGCCGGTTCTAGCAGCTGGTGTTGTACTTAGTGTAGTGGGGGTGGCGATCGGGTTAAAGAAGCTCGATTACGACCACTTACCTCAAGTCGGCGTACTATCGGCTGCGTTTTTCGTTGCCTCATATATCCATCTCCCACTTGGTTTTTCTAGTGTTCATCTTATTTTAAACGGCTTGATTGGCCTGGCACTTGGCTGGGCGGCTTTTCCCGCGTTGCTTGTTGCCTTGCTGTTGCAAGCTGTT
>NZ_LWEY01000562.1:0-390 GCF_001634935.1 Oleiphilus sp. HI0043
GAGCTTGTTAGGTTTCTGTGTGTTGGTTTGCTGGTTGCTAATCAGAGTTTCCAGGGGGTTGAGTGGGTTTGTGGCTTGAGTAAGTGAGCCAATAAATAATAATGCGGCGTATAAGGCCAGGAGCAAGCCTAAACCTTTAGAGACTCTTTCTATTCCAGGCTTAGCTGCATCAAAAGCACCCATCTGGCTTGCTGTTAGGCCGCATAACAACGCCCATAAAAATAGCGAAACTGACTCAGGGATAACACGGCTAATGAGCCAGATTGCCACGGCAATTAGCATTATGCCGAAAGCGTATTTTACTTTGTCCATCCAGGCGCCGGCTTTAGGGAAGAACTTACCGCCACCTATAGCGATCAGGATTAATGGCACACCCATACCCAAGCCCAG
>NZ_LWEY01000563.1:0-958 GCF_001634935.1 Oleiphilus sp. HI0043
TCTACTAAATAGGCGCCTTCACCGCGTTCAAAGAAAATGGGAGTACCTTCAACACCTTTAAATGCGCGCACCGGGGAGTTTACGCCGCCTGGGATCACACTTTGGGCATCGTTGAAAAGATCTTCGGATCGAGACATATTGGAACCTGTTTCTAAATTAATAAGTTTGAATTTGTTTAAATGCGGCGCTTAGCGCCAGCGCAGCTTGGTAGATATCTGCCTGGCCAAAGAGACTATTAATGACCGCAATATTATGAGGAGGAGTATCTCTGAAGCGAGCAATATTGTCTATGCTAATACCCCCAATGGCTAGTACGGGAATACTCAATTGCAGTGCTTGCTTGAATGTTTCCAGGCTACATGGAGGCGCTTCTGGCTTAGTTTGTGATTCAAAAAAACGACCAAAAGCACAGTATGATGCGCCTTGGTTAATACAGTCCTGAGCATATTGCAGGTCACTATGGCAGGTAACGCCAATGATCTTTTTGTCGCCGAGTGCTTGCCGTGCTTCGCTTAAGTGGCCGTCAGATTTTCCAAGATGCAGCCCATCTGCATCGCTGTCGAGGGCCAGGGCCAGGCTGTCATTAATGATTAGTGCTGCCTGGTACTTATGGCACAAGGCTTTGAGTCGGAGTGCCTTGGCAAGCGCCTGATCTGGCTTTGATTGCTTATCCCGATATTGGATAACACGGCAGCCACCTTTAAGCGCACTTTCTACCCCGGTAAACAGAGACTCGCCAGGAAGCAAAGAAGGATCAGTAATGCCGTATATGCCTTGCGGGAGTGTCGAGACCGGCATGTTAAAAGGGCTTCACAACAACAAGAATAACGATGCTAATAAGCAGTAATACCGGGAACTCATTAAACCAACGATAAAATACGTGGCTTCGGGTATTATTGTCGCTAGCAAACTGCTTGAGAATCTTGCCGCAATAGAAGTGATAGCCAACAAGAATCGC
>NZ_LWEY01000564.1:0-1037 GCF_001634935.1 Oleiphilus sp. HI0043
AAGCGCAGGATCAAAAGCTTAGTTGTCGACAAATCCTGTCGTCTATCGAAAAACAAGATGCTTCGATAGCAAGCCTTGAGGCTGAGCTTGTTAGCCTTCGAACAGCCTATCAGCAAGCTAATAAGTATTTCTTGTCATTAAAAGAAAGAGTCTTGCTCGAAAACCGTATTGTCAGCTTAAGTGAGCACCGAGCACAATTAAAAGAAGGCGAAGCTTGCCCTTTGTGTGGTTCCGTGGATCATCCAATGTTAGATGGATATGGCGAGCTTGAGTCTTCGTCAACGAATGATGAGCTTCTTGCTCAAGAAAAAGTTGCTGAAGCGTTAAAAGAGCAGGGACTTGCCAAGAAGGAAGCCTTAATTCGTCAAGGTGCGGAACTTGAAGGGTTAAGAATAAGAGCAGAGGAGTCACTGAAAAAAGAGGCGGAAACCGAGCAGGTTTGGGCAACTTATGCTGCTCAAATTAATTGTAGTTTGCTTGTAGCAGATGAAGGTGTCCCTCAATTTTTAGAAGAAGTCTTAAGTGATATTGAAAATATAGACAATCAATATGAAAAATTATCGAACCTCCGTCGCGCACTAGAGGCCTGCCAGGAAGAAGAGAAAGTAGAACAGAATTTATTAGACGCTCTAATAAGAGATAAAGAGATACAAGAAACTGAGCATCGCTATATCAGCCAGCAGTGCCAAGATAAACAAGATCAAATCAATAGCTTATGCAGTAGTGAGCAGGAGCTAGATCAATCTTTACAAGAAAATCTGGCTAAGCTTAGTGGCCATGATGTCGTGATAAGTCCGGACTTAAGTGCTTTAGGCGAGTGGTTGGAGACAACCCGAAAGGAGTGTTCGCTGTATGACGACAAGGCAAAGCTACTTCAGACAGAGCTTGGATTAATTAGCGATATCGAAAAGCAACATGACCAATACAAAGCCGTATTGAGCGAGCTTAATTCCCAGTTTGCCGAGGCGAAACAGAAACAGCAGTCGTTCATGGAGCAGCTTGCTGTACAGAAGGCAGAGCGCAAACGTCTGTTCGGC
>NZ_LWEY01000565.1:0-1178 GCF_001634935.1 Oleiphilus sp. HI0043
AATATTGATTTTGAAGGTTCTGACAGCCTGGACAACCCTTCTGCTGTAGCAGAGTAATTAACAACTAGGTGACGCACCTGTTTATTTACGCCCGCCTAACAAGCGGGCGTTTTGGTAGCTATGAATAAAACCATCTTCGCACTTCCTCTTTTAGCGGTCAGCTTTTTACTCTACATAAATGCTGACTCGACCCTCGCTTCAAATAGCAAACTCCATAGTGCCAGAGAACTCTACCCATCAGGTCAACATAGTGCTGGCCAAAGCAAACAACGAAACAGTTTTGATCATCCCTCCCCCCTTCTGGATATGGAGACAAAGCTCGACTTTAAAATCGGCCGGGCCATCTTTGAAAAAATTTGGGTATTTGCCCCCTCAAGTACGACCGCAAGTGATGGCTTAGGCCCACTCTACAATGCAAGATCCTGCTCCCGTTGCCACGAGAAGAATGGTCGAGGCATATTAAAAGAAGAAGGTAAAACCTCCCCTGCACTATTTCTTCGGCTTAGCACTCCAGCCAAAACTGCCGAGCAAAAACGAGCACTGGAAAGTGGCCTCATAGGGCTAATACCAGAGCCTACTTATGGCACTCAGCTACAGACCTTTGCCTACCCGGGTGGACAAGCTGAGGCACAGCTACGAGTCAGCTATACAGAACAAAAAATTCAGCTAAGCGAAGGCGAAATGGTTAGCCTAAGAAAGCCGGATTACCAAATCATAGCGCCTCAGTATGGCCCAATGGATGAAGATTTGATGATTTCGCCACGTATTTCCTCGCCCATGATCGGATTGGGTCTTATCGAAGCGATAAATGAACAGGACATTCTTTCTAAAACCGACCCAGACGACAGTAACCAAGATGGTATTTCAGGCAAAGCCAATTGGGTTTGGGATCAGCAAAAACAAGCACCGGCACTTGGCCGTTTTGGCTGGAAAGCAGGCACCCCCAACCTTCGTCAACAAAACGCTAGCGCGTTCAAGGGGGATCTCGGCATTAGTACACCGTTATTTCCACAACATTGGGGCGACTGCACTCCTTCACAAACAAGCTGCCGAAAACAAGCCCATGGAAACCGCACCCGCCAAGCCCCGGATATCAACCACATGGAAGCGCCAAAGGCGATGACCGATGCTTTATTGCTGTATACAAGAAATATCGCGGTACCCATTCGAAAAATAGA
>NZ_LWEY01000566.1:0-713 GCF_001634935.1 Oleiphilus sp. HI0043
GTATGGAAGGTTGGACAGAAGCCGCCACGATGGTTGCTCAACACCATGAGCGATATGATGGTAAAGGCTACCCAAAGAATTTGGCAAACGAACAAATACACCGTGGTGCTATGTTAATCGCTTTGGCGGACACCTTCTATGCAGTAACCAACGAACGTGCAGATAGAAGCTACAAGAAGTCTCTGTTCAGTGCTGTCACACTCATTAATGGCGAAAGTGGCACGCAATTTCACCCTACCTATGTCGAAGCTTTTAACGAAACAGTTAGGCATCATTACGTCACTCGCAAAAATATGACATAAAATAGTACCCTAAACAGTAGCGCTGGTTACCAAGCGTTACTGTTTAATAAATGACCTGCTCGACTTCCCGCGCTATCATTAAAAAATAGCTATCTCGGCGGGAGCAATCATCATGACTATTTCACTCAACGGCGGCATTGGCAGCCCTCAAAGCCTTTCCAGTGCGTCCCAAACTGATAGACAACTGCAGCAGCTCAGTTCAGGAAGCCGGATTAATAGCGCAGCTGATGATGCAGCAGGCGCAGCAATATCTGAACGCTTGAATAGCCAACTAGGTGCTTTTGATGCAGGCATCCGTAACGCCAATGACTCCATTTCCGCAATTCAGGTTGCCGACGGAGCACTGAAAAGCCTTAACGATAACATTGGTCGTATACAAGAGTTGACGATTCAAGCTGGTAACGGTGCGCT
>NZ_LWEY01000567.1:0-871 GCF_001634935.1 Oleiphilus sp. HI0043
GTTAGAGGAAACGCTTGATCAAGAGTTAAGTCGTCATGCGCGCCAGAAAGAAGATTTGGCGGTCATGTTTATCGATTGTGATGATTTCAAGATAGTCAACGATACCTGCGGTCATGACTGTGGTGATAGTTATCTCAAGCATGTTGCACATCATCTGAATGAGTTAACACGAAAGAGTGATTTGGCATTCCGCTTTGCTGGTGATGAGTTTGTCGTGTTGCTGCCTCATCAGCGCCAAGAAGGCGCTGATATTATTGCAGGGCGTATTCGCGAGCATCTCTTGAATACGCCTCTCAGAGTCGAGGATAAGGTAATTCCTGTTGTGATTAGTTATGGCGTGATTTCGACAGAATCAATGGATCGAGTCGACTCTAAAATGATGCTTAAAATAGCCGATGAGCGGCTTTATGAAATGAAGCGTCAGAAACCTTCCAAACGAGTAAGTGTTCCTGAAACCCAGGATAATGTCGTGGTTGCCAAGGCTGGCCTGGTGAGTACCGACTAATACTCGCCAAGCTGTCGGTTTTATAGGCTTTTCAATTGCGAACTTTCTGTTCGGTACTGCCCTGGTGTCATACCGGTCCAACTTTTAAAGCTGCGATGAAATGAGCGCCCGTCAGAAAAGCCCAGGTTATAAGCAATATCTTGAATTCCTATTTCGGAGCTTTTCAGAAGTTCGGTCGCTAAGTCTAGTCTGACTTCATTTAACAGCGTTTGATAAGAACTGTCTTCAGCGACGAGTTTTCTCTGCAGTGTTCGTTCGGTCATGTTTAGTTCATTCGCAATGAGTTCTTTTCTTGCGCTGCCTAGATTCAATTGGTGTCGAATGAGTGCTTTGACTTTATCAGCAAAGTTCTCACTAGCCAGGCTA
>NZ_LWEY01000568.1:0-659 GCF_001634935.1 Oleiphilus sp. HI0043
TTAGTCTTACCACTGACTATACCAGTGCTAATATTTGGTACCGGTACGGTACAGGCCAGTATTGACGGTTTACCAGTTGGCGGGCACCTCGCAATTATCGGTATCATGCTGGTGCTAGCGGTTACACTTTCGCCCTTTGCGTCTGCTGCCGCACTACGGATGAGTGTTTCAAACTAATGAAGCTCGAGTATTTTAATCAATCTATGCTAGTTAAGAAGTAACTCCATGAAATGGACATTTTTTCACAAGCTTGGTTCGCCGAAGTGGTTCTATGATATTTCGAAACAGTACTATCCCTGGTTTCTGATTGCAGCACTTGGCTTAATAACAGCAGGGGTTACATGGGGCCTGGCTTTTGCTCCACCTGATTATCAGCAAGGAAACAGCTTCCGAATTATTTACCTGCATGTGCCAAGCGCGATTCTCGCTCAATCTTGCTACATGATGATGGCTTCAGCTGCTCTAGTATCTCTTGTTTGGCGCATGAAAATTGCTGATATATTTATTTCTTCCGCTGCACCAATTGGTGCGGCATTTACCTTTTTAGCTTTATTCACTGGTGCGGTTTGGGGCAAGCCAACCTGGGGTACATGGTGGGTATGGGATGCACGGCTCACCGCCATGCTTATTTTGCTGTTTCTATACTTTGGTGTGATCTC
>NZ_LWEY01000569.1:0-958 GCF_001634935.1 Oleiphilus sp. HI0043
AGCCCCGATGCGCAAAAGCGATTAAGGACAACACCTGCAACATCATCATTCCATCCTGCAGCCAATGCTGCAGTTTTTGCGATATCAGCACCTTGGTCGCCAACAGCGGTAACGCAGCCCATGACGATATCGTCAACCTCAGCTGTATCGAAACCATTGCGCTGTTGAAGAGCGTTTAATAAATCTGAAAGAAGTGTTACCGGTTTTACTTCATGAAGAGCGCCGCTCGCTTTACCTCGGCCCCGAGGTGTGCGAATCGCGTCAAATATTAGGGCTTCATTTGTCATTGTACTTATCCTATAAAATTTGTTCGTCCATTGAATGGAAAACGCATTATTAGGATAGCTGGCTAAGCGAAGGTCTCAATGATATTTCATAGCAATAAAGTTGATCATTTATTGCAAGCTTAGAAAGGGTCTACAGAAAACGCCGACTTTATAGGGGCAATAGCGTATCTATTTCTGTAGGCAGGGGGCTCGCTCCCTCGCAATGAATCTGTATGGTGTCTGCCCGAAGCCAAACCGCCTGCGAGTCGAGGAAGGCTCTGCCTACATTGAGCATTATTAAGCTTTATGCGCCTGTTCTAGATATTCGTGACTTTGCATTTCTAACAAACGGCTTTCTGTACGTTCGAACTCAAAGCTAAGTTTGCCGCCCTGGTAAATTTCATGGATAGGCGCTTCAGCAGAGATAATCACCTTAACGCTGCGGTCATAAAATTCATCAACCATATTGATAAAGCGCCTCGCCTGATCATCTGTATCGATACTCATCTGAGGGACGTTACTCACGATCACTGCGTGAAATTCTCTTGCGATCTCAATGTAGTCATTCTGGCTTCTAGGTCCATCGCAAAGCTCGGAAAATGTAAACCAAACAACATCGTCAGCGTGCCGTAGCGCTTTAAGAGGGCGACCATTAATCTCAAGCTCTAGCTCGTGTGAACCTGCTTCAACAG
>NZ_LWEY01000570.1:0-888 GCF_001634935.1 Oleiphilus sp. HI0043
TAGGGTGCGTCTATCTTCAAGCCAAACCAGTTTGCCAATACCTGTTTCAACACACGAGGAGCTGCATAGTGATCAAACTTGGTAGAAAGGCCAATATCGCGATTATCAAATCGGATAACGTAATAACCTTCTTCAGCAAGCAGATGACAGAACCGGTCAGGCCAAACAATCATCTGGGCACCTAAACCCATAATCAGAAGTACGGCAGGCCTTTTAGGGTTTCCGAAGGTCTCGTATTCAATACTTACATCGTTACATACAGCTTTAGGCATGGTGACAGCACGGAGGAAAAAACAATAACAATGGGTTTAAGTTTAGATGCCGATCGGAGATACGATGTGAAGGTTTTGTGTCAGTTCGGGCAATACAATTCGGTGGCAATGACCAGTTTGCCTTAGCGAGTTTCACTTGATATTTGTTCATATTGGGAATATATTCCCAATATGAACAAAGAAACGTTAAGCTACAAAAACACCTTAAGCCAATGTGTCATCTTTATGATGAAACCTTTGGTGCGCATACTCCTGAGGTCAGGAGTCGGTTTCTCTGACTTTGCCGAATGGGTAAAACATGCCTATGTGGCCGTTGCAGAAGAAGAGTTCACTGTCGATGGAAAGCCCCAGAGCACCTCTAGAATTTCGATTTTAAGCGGACTTCATCGAAAAGAGGTTGCACGAATTCGTAAAGAACTTGATGAAAGCAAGATTCCCACCACAACCACACCTGCCAACCGGGCAGAGAGAGTCATTAACGCATGGCTTAGGGAGCCGGCTTATAGCCGCGATCAAAACGCACCGCTAGACCTCCCTTTTAGCTCGAGTAACGCTGACACACCAAGTTTTGAGTCTTTAGTCAAAGAATATAGTGGCGATATTCATACAACGACCT
>NZ_LWEY01000571.1:0-963 GCF_001634935.1 Oleiphilus sp. HI0043
GAAGATACTACTGCACCAGTGATCACTCTTATTGGTGACGACCCTACTTATGTTGAACAGCTTTCGACTTATAATGAAGAAGGCGCTACCGCTATCGATAACCGTGATGGAGATATCAGCGCCAACATTATGATCAGTGGAAACGTCGATTCTGACACTGCCGGCACTTACACACTTGCTTACGATGTTACCGATGAAGCTGGCAATGTAGCCACGACCGTAACGCGCGAGGTGATCGTTCAAGATACGACTGCACCAGTAATAACACTTATCGGCGACGCAGTTGTTACACTAGAAAGAGGCGATAGCTTCTCAGATGAAGGTGCCAGCGCCGTCGACAATGTTGACGGAGATATTAGTGCAAGCATAGTAAGTTCAGGTAGCGTAATCAGCGGAAGCGTTGGCAGCTACATCATAAACTACAATGTTTCTGACACTGCTGGTAATTCAGCTATTGTTGTATCGCGTACAGTTAACGTCGTCGACAGCACCGCGCCAATCATTACCTTGTTAGGAGCTGCTCCATATAATCAAGAAATTAACACCCCATTTAATGACCCAGGCGCTACCGCAATTGATGTTCCTGGTGAAGACTTATCAAGTTCGATTGTCGTAACAGGTACGGTAAATACTTCAGTCGAGGGAACCTACACTCTTTCTTACGATGTAAGCGATGCATCGGGTAACGTTGCAACAAGCATTTTCCGAGATGTTATCGTTGCCGATTCCGGTAGCCCTATGATCACCCTACTCGGAGATAACCCTCTCACTCACGCACAAGGCTCGCCTTACACTGACCCTGGAGCAACAGCTACGGATGCGGTAGATGGTGACCTTTCCGGAAGCATTGTTGTCGGTGGCGACACGGTAGACCCTAACTTAATCGGCAGCTACCTTATAACTTACGATGTCTCAGATTCATCGGGCAACCCTGCTCCAACCGTAACCCGTACAGTCAACATA
>NZ_LWEY01000572.1:0-928 GCF_001634935.1 Oleiphilus sp. HI0043
GTATAACGAGCAGCGTAACTGTTACCTTCGCCTTCCACGCGCCATTCCCCTTTAGATTCGTAGCTGGGACATATCACTAAGGGAGAATAGGCTAGCTTTACCGCTACAGCCTGTGGTGGCAGAACTAAAGCAGCAGGTTCCCCACATAAGGTTTTTGCCAAACATTTTGCTGATGCGGTTGCTGGAGCAATAAACGAACGAACAGCACCAAGTGTCTCAGCACAATCACCGATCGCGTAAATATTGGGATGACTTGTTCTAAGGAATTCGTCAGTCATAATTCCTCGATTTATTTCGATATTAGCCTGTTTAGCCAGGTCAACACGAGGCAATAATCCAACTGCTGACAAGATAAGATCTGCGCGGATGACGGTACCCGTATCTAGCTCAAGTAAAAGCTGATCACCGTCATCTTGAACATCACCTACCTTCTGCTCCATGTGCCACTGTACTTGTTCTTTTGGGAACGCATTCATTATGTGCTCACCGAGTTGCTCAGGTACACTTCTGCTAAGCGGCCAGCTCGCAGTATCTATAACATCAACCTGAAAGCCGTTATTACACAGATCACTGGCAAACTCGATACCGACAAAACCGGCACCAATAATGGCGATTCGACTCGTGCTTTTATCAAGTTTTTGGAGTTCTGCTCTAAACATTTCGTATTCAGCTAGATTATTTACTGAAACGCATCGTGGAGAATCTGTTAGTTCGAGATTCATCGGGGATGCGCCTGTTGCTAAAACCAACTCATCGAATATTAGTTCATTGACTGCGCTATTAGAGTCTCGGTAACGAACACAACGTTGGTCTGTTTCAATCGCTTCAACCTGAACCTGATGGATGATTTTAACGTCATGCTCTTGTTCAAGAACTTCCCTTTTTTTCATAATCAGATCAAGCGGCGCCTTATTCATTGAAATCGCTT
>NZ_LWEY01000573.1:0-665 GCF_001634935.1 Oleiphilus sp. HI0043
GAAGACCTAGCCGTGCAACATTCAAAGGAAAGGTGACATCTATTTCGTAGTAAGCTTCTTTATTTGGCGTTTTACGAGTAGTAGAACCCAGGGCGCAAAATATATCGTCTACTTTTTTGGGTTCGGGAGCGCTGAGCTCACGGTAGTTGACTGGCCATTGTTCAACCTTAGGCAGCTTGGCCCAAGNGGCACTTGAAGGTGAGCGGACGAAAGCAACAACACGTTCATAAGCGGGATGTTGATTGAGCAAAGAAACCAAATGACTACCGATTAGTCCGTTTGCGCCAGCAACCCATGCTGTTTTCCCCATGAACTTCTCCATTTACGTATCACTTGCTTGAGCTTGAAACAAAAAAGGCTTTGAAACAGTGCTTCAAAGCCTTCTAGTAATTTATGATTGAAATTAACGGCCAGACCAGTTTGGCGGACGTTTTTCAAGGAAGGCACGTAAGCCTTCTTTTTTGTCGGCTGTTTCGATCAAGGCTGCTTGAGCAAACTTTTCCATAGCCAAGCCAGAGTGTTGTCCTGCCTCAAGGCCATAGTTGACCATCGACTTCATAAACTGAGGAACGAGTGGCGCAAACGCGGCAATTTGACCTGCCATTTTATGTAGCGTCGGCATAAGATCTTCTGGCTCAAGCAAACGGGTAATTAAGCCTATTTGA
>NZ_LWEY01000574.1:0-679 GCF_001634935.1 Oleiphilus sp. HI0043
GAAGTCTTTAACATCAGCATCATATCCTTTGATCGCTGGTTAATTGTGAGAAAGCGCTTATCCTTTGCGCTTGACTTATATGCTAACCAATTCGATTCTGGCTAGCAAATAATAAACTCTAAATATTTTCTGCGGGTATTCTTAGAGCTTTCGGCATGCTGAAAACGATATTTTCTTCACGGCCNTCAGCCTCTTCAACTTCTTTAGCCCCCAACTCTACCAAACGATCGACAACTTTCTGCACGAGAACTTCGGGTGCAGACGCACCAGCCGTAACGGAAATTGCGTTTGCCGACTGCAACCATTCCGGTTGAATCTGTGAGTGATCATCAATCAAATAAGCAGGCGTTCCCATACGTTCAGCCAGCTCACGTAAGCGATTAGAGTTTGAACTGTTAGGTGAACCAACAACCAGCATCAAGTCAGTTGAGTCTGCCAAGCCCTTTACAGCATCCTGCCGGTTTTGAGTGGCATAGCAAATATCATCTTTACGCGGCCCCTGAATATTGGGGAACTTTCTACGCAAGGCATCAATCACTTTCGCGGCATCATCGACAGATAGCGTTGTTTGCGTGACATAAGCCAAAGCATCCGGCTTTTCTACAACTAAGCTTTCCACATCCTGTTCATCTTCCACTAAATAAATTTTGCCACCTGAAGAAGAGTCATACTGCCCCAT
>NZ_LWEY01000575.1:0-955 GCF_001634935.1 Oleiphilus sp. HI0043
TGTCTGCGGACTACGCTCATAGCAATGAGGTGCATAGAAGTGCTTCATTGTCTGCAATTCAAATGCAGCAGATTGTTTTTAATGAAGTTAAAAAATTTAATGCAGAATCAGAAAAGCTGGCAAACCGAAGTGGCAGAAATTGGCTGGCTCGCTTGATTGCAAAGTTTACCGGCAGGTCATGATTAGCTAATTACCTAGCTCGGTAAGGTCAACATAGAAAAGTCTTAAGTGTTAATTCTCTTCCAAGAAAGCCTGGATTCGTTTCTTACAATGCTTTGATAAACTTCCCGACAGATAAAGGGTAGGGTGTTCAGCGCTTTCTTCAAGAATTGAGTCAAGCAATTCGCTTTCATCATCATCTGATAAATTCACAATCCACATATTGATGCGGGTGTCGTCCTGAAGCTGTGCTTCGTTCATGCTGGAGTCAAAACAATGAATTTCTGCATCACAATATAGAGCGAGCTCTTTAGATAAGCTTTTAACATAGAGCTCTAATGATGCGTATACGCCGACGACTCTCTCGGTGCATTCTTCAACAAGTGGTGTAGGAATTGGTGCGTGCATTAATTCTTCGCTTAGCGCTTCTTCTTGGACGATCTCAGTTCTCTCTGTTTCCTCGCTTGCTGGTTCAAGGGCTTTCTCTGGTTCTAGAGTCCGAAGCTCTTCAAGTAATAGTTCAGCTTCGGCGCATATATCATCGAGAATCGAACCGTCCTCTAATAAAGGAGGCTTGCTTTCCTCAATGGAAGATAGCATTACATCTTCATTTTTTGCTTCTTCCGAAATATATACGCCAAAAGGGTTCAAAAGATCAGGTTTGGCGTGATTGTCGTCTTGAGATTGATGCGCTTCAGAGCCTAGAATTGGAATATGCAGGGCATCTTACTCACCAGTTGACCAGATATCTTCCGCATGAGCTGATGAGCCCGTTGGAATATTGACTTTCTTAAGG
>NZ_LWEY01000576.1:0-829 GCF_001634935.1 Oleiphilus sp. HI0043
GTCGCTTGATGCAGGAAAATACACTAACAGCCAATGACCTGATTTACCCCATGTTTATTCTTGAAGGTGTAAATAAACGCGAAGCTGTTAGCTCTATGCCCGGCGTTGAACGCCTGAGTATTGACCTACTACTAAAAGAGGCGCAGCAGCTACTAGAGCTTGGTATCCCCGCCGTCGCACTATTTCCCGTCACCCCGAGTAATGCCAAGTCTCTTGATGCCAAAGAAGCTTGGAACCCCGAGGGCCTAGCCCAAAGAGCTGTACGAGCACTAAAAAAGGAATATCCGGAGCTGGGCGTGATTACCGACGTTGCCTTAGACCCCTTTACAACCCACGGCCAAGACGGAATTATCGATGATGATGGATATGTATTAAACGATATTACCGTTAACGCATTAGTTAAGCAGGCTTTGTCACACGCAGAGGCCGGAGCAGACATCGTTGCACCTTCAGATATGATGGATGGCCGAATCGCTGCGATTCGCAAAGAACTGGAAGCCGCAGGCCATATCAATACCTCTATACTTGCCTACTCCGCTAAGTATGCCTCTTCTTATTATGGTCCTTTTCGCGACGCAGTAGGCTCTGCTGGCAACTTAGGTAAAGCAGATAAAAAGACTTACCAAATGGACCCGGCCAATTCTGATGAAGCCTTGCACGAGGTCGCCATGGACCTTCAGGAAGGTGCCGACATGGTTATGATCAAGCCAGGCATGCCCTATCTCGATATTGTTTACCGTATCAAGACTGAACTCAAAGCGCCGACCTTCGTCTATCAAGTGAGTGGTGAGTATGCGATGCATATGGCCGCAATAGAAAATGGCTGGCT
>NZ_LWEY01000577.1:0-809 GCF_001634935.1 Oleiphilus sp. HI0043
AACCACTATGACCAGAGCAAACAAGGCTGAAATAACGGCTAAGTGTGCGGCAGAACTTATAGGATGCTGAGTAAAGGTCGCAAGTTGATAAAACGCGGTGGCATTAAAGTAGGCGACACCTGTTGTCCACAATGCAACAAAGCCCGCCCAGGAACGCCCGGTTTCGCGGACAATTGCACCAATCGTCGCCACACAAGGAAAGTAGAGCAAAATAAATAGCAGATAAGAGAAAGCGCCTGCTTGGCCATTAAAACGTTCGACCATTTCGCCAAAGGTTCCACGGCTCACTTCCTGTGCTTCAGCGGCGGCATCGATATTGCTGATATCGCCCACATCTAAGCCTAAGGGATCAAACAGCATATCCCCTATAGCAGAAAAGTTTTCCGGTACTGTTGCCAATGCTTCACTCAGGCTAGCTCCCAGATCAAAGCCCTGCTCTTGCGCTTCACCTTCGCTCGCTAATTGCCCATATAGTGAATCCAAGGTGCCCACAACGGCTTCTTTAGCTAAGACCCCGGTAAAGATGCCAACCGTAGCAGGCCAATTTTCTTCACTAATGCCCATAGGAGAGAACATCGGCGTAAGCGTTTTGCTCACTTCGCTTAAGACCGAGTCTTCAGAATCTTCATTCCCGAAAGAGCCGTCCGTGCCAATCGAGTTGAGCACATTTAGCGCCAGCACCATCAGAACAATCACCTTCCCGGCATCGCGGATGAAAAGCTTTACTCTATCCCAGGTTCTTAATAATACGGCTTTTAAGGTGGGCAAGTGATAAGGAGGCAGCTCCATCATAAAACCGCTGCTTTCGC
>NZ_LWEY01000578.1:0-1111 GCF_001634935.1 Oleiphilus sp. HI0043
CTATTTTGATGATGGTTTGGGTATAGCGTTGCAGGGTGTCAAGATGAGCTCTGCTGCAGATCCTGGGCAGTTGGCAGAGCACCGATTAGAGTTTGATATTCTTGATAACGGCGATATAAAGTTTGCCTTTTCTTCTGGAAATGTCGCAAGGTTCGAAATAGAGGAAATTCGTTTTGTTGATGCGCCGGGCCTGCCTTCACTTGTAACAGATCCGAGTATAGGGGGCTTCTTTATTGACTACGAGATTGATGGCTCTATCTTGGTGCACAACAGAGGTAATACAAGACACGGTGCTAACAATGTTTTGGGTGGGTTGTATGATATTGATTTTACCGTCGAAAATGGGCGCTTAGGATATCGCACTAATGGCAATGAGTTTTTCTTGGATGGTTTAAGTTTGGATGTCGAATCTTTGGGTACGGTGTTTGGGGTGACCGAGGCAGGACAGCTTAACTTATCAATGCCTAACCTAAAGGCAGAGCTAAGTGTAGATGCCATTAGGTATAGTAATAACGCGTTAAATCACGGGGTAACTAATGATGTTACGTCGGGCGCGNCTTTAGCAAGTTACGGTAGCTTGTGGATTAATATGGATGTTAATTCTGATTTGTTAATTGCCGCGGGCGGCGCTGATGGTCTTACAGGAATGACGATCAATTCATCGAACCAGTTTAATCGCTTGGATGTAGCGTGGGGTGATGATACTGACTGGGCAGATACAGGTTACTGGGTAGGTGCTTTGGGTATTACCGGGTCAACAGATTTGGTCAACATGACGCTAGATATTTTGGATGATGAGGATTCAGGTGACGCTTATCATGGTGTGGGCTTGGCTTTAGCCTTTGAACAGTTAGCGATAGATCTGCATGTTCAGGATTTTGTTTTGGGTGAAACTAAAACAAATATTGATCAATATGTCGCGGGTAACCCTGTTCAATTAAAGTCACTAGGTTCTTTCGATATTGCTTTGACCTACGCCGACTCCGTTTGGGGTGGTGTTAGTCGAACCAACAAAATCTTGGTTCAAGCTGGCGGTAATACAGAGGCTGGCAATCAAGGTTTACGTCTTGATACTCAATTAAGTATCGCTGGTGACACAAATCAATCTAAC
>NZ_LWEY01000579.1:0-9607 GCF_001634935.1 Oleiphilus sp. HI0043
TCTAGCGGGTCCTGGCATCGCTGGAGAGCTGTTGCAGCACTTGCTGGACTTGGGTTTTTACTGCAATTCGGCGTGTTTATTGGCCAGGGTATGTACTTTGAAGGGCAGGCTGATTCCGCTGGCCAAAGCGCATTAACAGCCTACCAAAAAATAGTACCCAACTCGAAACGGACAACACTTGGCAAATTGCCGCGTATTATCAAGGGTAAGCTTAACCAGCAGCGCCAGGGCGGTAGTAGTGTCGATGTCGGTTTTCTCCATTTATTAGGAGAGGCGGGGTATCAGTTTGATCGAAGCAAATTTAAAGGCCAGCTTCAATTTAAAAGCATTAACTATAATCAGCAGCGTGCTGAGTTAGTCTTAGAAATGCAGGCTCAAAGCTTTGATCAGTTAGAGAGTTTAAAAAATGCCATCGTTAGTGCTGGCCTAACGGCGAAGATCAGTTCCGCTGTTCAAGAAAAAGAATATTTTCGCGGCCGTATTAGTGTCGGCGGTGCTTAGTTTAGGTAGTTAAGAGAGATATTGAGATGTTAGAAGCTTTAAAACAGAACTCTGCGCTACTGAATATGCGCAAACAGTATGAGATGCTATCGGCACGTGACCGTTTGGCTCTTAAAGTGCTGCTTGTAGCTCTGAGCTTGGTTATTCTGATCTTTGGCTTAATGAAGCCAGCTTATGAATACAAAAAACAAGCCGAGGCAAAGCTTGAGCAAAATCAGCAATTGCTAGCCTTGGTAAACCAGAATAAAGCCGCACTGAGAAGTCTTGGTCAAAACAATCAAGGCAGTGCTTCCAAAAAAGCATTGAATAGCCAGCAGCTGGTTTCATCGGTTACTAATCTTGCAAAGCAACAGAAAGTGGCACTTAAGCGCTTCGAGCCAAGCGGCGACAATAAGCTAAAAGTTTGGGTGGATGACGCCTCTTTCGATAAGGTAATTTCTTGGTTAAGTCGCTTGAAAAGCTCATTAGGTGTGCGAGTCGAGCAGATTTCCATTGATAAAGATGATGCACCAGGGAAGATCAGCGCCAGAATGACATTGTCTTCATAAGTCTGTAGCGCGATATATTAGTCTAAGAACTAGGGGCACCTATGACAAGAATAACAGAAGAAACCAAAGCAAGAGTTGTTCGACTTGAACCTGGCGCTTTTACCGAAGCTAAAGCAATTCTATATAGAGCTTATAAACATGAGCCTACCTTTAAATACCTATTTGACGCTTCGCGCCCTGGTTATGATCAACGTATCAGGGCAACTATACGAGAGTTAATTAACTTACATTTTTCCAATCAGCAAGATGTGATCGGCCTGGCATTGGATAATCATTTGATTGCAGTTGCGCTAGTTGGCAGTCCGGATATCCGTTTGACACTAAGTCGTCAGTGGAACTGGCGTTTGCGTATGATGCTTACAGCAGGAATGGACTGTACATGGCGTTATATTAATTACCATAAACAGATCCACGAGTGTCTACCTAAAGGTGAACACCATGAATTACCTCTGTTGGGGGTGGATTCAAAATACAGAAATTCGGGTTACGGTAAGCAGTTGATGTTGGCGATAGAAGATATCTGTAAAGAAAACCCGCGCTCCGGCGGTATAGCGCTTGATACTGGTAATACGCGGTACTTGAAGTTTTATAAGAGTATTGGTTATAAAACCCTTGGAACCGTTAAACTGGGTGAGCTCGTTGAAAATGTATTATTCAAAGAGTGCAGTCACTAATTCTGTATTTATATTTTACCTGTCTTAAGCTATTAAATGCTCTAGTGTAGTTTTCGAGCTTAGGCATACCGACAATATCCGTTTTTGAAGAGTTCTTTATGTCATCTTATGATTTTGATTTGTTTGTAATTGGTGCTGGCTCCGGCGGTGTTCGTTTGGCTAGAATGTCGGCCTCGATGGGCGCTACAGTTGCTGTTGCAGAAGATCGCTATCTTGGCGGTACGTGTGTAAATGTAGGCTGCGTACCAAAGAAACTATTTGTTTATGCATCCCATGTTCATGAAGAGCTTGAAGACGGCAAAGGCTATGGTTGGCATTTAAATGGTGATCTGAGTTTTAACTGGCAAACCCTGGTCAAAAATAAGAATACTGAGATTGAGCGTTTAAACGGTATTTATGATTCCTTGTTAACTAACTCGGGCGCTAAAATTATTAATGGTCGAGCTCGCATAGTTGATGCCCATACTGTCGAAGTGGCAGGGCAGCAATACTCGGCTGAGCGAATCGTTGTCGCGACTGGAAGTTGGCCGTTCATACCTAATATTCCAGGTGCCGAGTATGCAATCTCTTCCAACGAGCTTTTCTATCTTGATAACTTGCCCGATACTGCAACGGTTGTGGGTGGTGGCTATATAGCTGTAGAAATGGCCGGAATTCTTCAAGGGCTTGGTGTCGACACGACCTTGGTTTATCGTGGTGAGCTGTTCTTGCGCGGTTTTGATCAAGAAGTGCGGGAGTTCGTGCGTGATGAGATTAGCAAAAAAGGTATTCGCTTAAGGTTTAATGAGAATATCGACAGTATTTCAAAGCTGGATAACGGTTCTTTAAATCTTCAGCTAAAAAGTGGCGCTACCGAATCTACTGGTTTGGTGCTTTATGCAACAGGTCGAAAGCCATACTCCTACGACTTAGGCATAGAGAATACTAAGGTAGCGCTTGATGACAAAGGTCAGATTAAGGTTAATGATTATTTTCAAACAAGTGAACCCTCGATCTATGCGATTGGTGATGTAATAGGTGGTATGCAGCTTACGCCGGTTGCGCTTGCCGAAGGTATGTTCTTAGCTAATTATTTCTTTTCCTCAACTAAACCTTCATTAGTCGACTATTCCTTGATACCGACGGCTGTTTTTTGTCAGCCAAATATTGCTACGGTTGGCTTGAGTGAGGAGCAAGCGCGGGAAGAGTTTGATGACATTGATGTCTATGTGTCTAATTTTAAAATGATGAAGCATACTTTGTCTGGGCGTGATGAACGTACCTTAATGAAGATGGTTGTAGACAAGAAAACAGATGCTGTCTTAGGTGTTCACATGGTTGGTGCAGAGGCCGGAGAGATTATTCAAGGTATTGCCGTTGCATTAAAAGCTGGCGCTACGAAACAGAGTTTTGACCAAACTATTGGTATTCATCCTACTGCTGCAGAAGAATTTGTAACGATGCGCCAGCCTAGAACTTAAGGTTTTTTTGCTTCGATCACCAGAAAAATACACTGACCCTGAAATTATCAAGAAAAGTAAGTATACTTCCGTTTTTTACGGAAGGTGGTATGTAAGTAGTCATTGGTATTTTTTACGAGCCAGACTTTCATCACGTAATCCATTATCCATAGCAGATTATAAATAGGAGCCAGCTTTGAGTTCGGTTGAATCACAGCAAAGAGTTTTATCCGGTATGCGCCCTACGGGCAAGCTACATCTTGGGCATTATCATGGTGTACTCAAGAACTGGGTAGAGTTGCAACACGATTATGAATGTTTCCTCTTCGTTGCAGACTGGCATGCACTCACAACGCATTATGAAGACCCTTTCATGATCGAACAGAGCGTGTGGGATATGGTGATCGATTGGCTTGCTGCGGGTATTAACCCAGGTTCAGCGACAATGTTTGTTCAGTCTATGGTGCCTGAACATGCAGAGTTGCACCTATTGTTGTCAATGATGACGCCTTTAGGTTGGCTGGAACGTGTACCAACTTACAAAGACCAGCAAGAGAAGTTGAAAGAAAAAGATTTGGCAACTTACGGTTTCTTAGGTTATCCATTATTACAAAGTGCTGACATCTTAGTTTATCGTGCGGGTTTTGTTCCTGTTGGTGCTGACCAGGTAGCTCATGTCGAATTGACGCGTGAAATTGCTCGTCGCTTTAATCATTTATATGGTAAAGATCCGGGTTTTGAAGAGCAGGCTGAAGCAGCGATAAAGAAAATGGGTAAGAAAAACGCCAAGCTTTATCGTAATTTACAGAAGCGATTCCAAGAACAGGGCGACGATGAGGCTTTGGAAACTGCAAGAGCTTTGATCAAAGACCAGCAAAATATATCACTAGGCGATCGTGAACGCTTGTTTGGTTTTATTGAGGGAGGCGGTAAAGTGATTCTACCTGAGCCTCAGCCATTATTGACTGAAGCATCGAAGATGCCAGGTTTAGATGGTCAGAAAATGTCCAAATCTTACGGCAATACTATTGGCTTACGTGAGGATCCGGATTCGGTTACTCAAAAAATACGAACCATGCAGACAGACCCACAACGTGTACGCTTATCTGATCCGGGTGATCCAGATAAGTGCCCTGTGTGGAAGTTGCATGATGTTTATTCCGACGAAAGTACTAAATGCTGGGTTCGTGAAGGTTGCACCAGTGCAGGCATTGGTTGTTTGGAATGTAAGAACCCAATAATTGAAAAAGTGCTTGAAGAGCAGCGCCCAATTCGTGAACGTGCTCGCCAGTATGAAGAGAACCCAGAATTAGTGCGTAGTATTTTATCTGAAGGTGCCGAGCGCGCGCGTGACGCAGCAAAGGGAACGCTTCAGGAAGTTCGACGTGTAATGGGTTTATCTTTCGGCGCGTAAAGTGCTAGAAGATAGGGGGCTTGAGTATGTCAGCTGTGCAACAAGAATTACCTTTGGCAATTGTCGAAGGTAAAGTTGTAAGGGATGTCCCTCAAGACCTCTATATTCCCCCCGATGCTTTATCGGTTATTCTCGAAGCCTTTGAAGGCCCGCTAGATCTGCTCCTGTATTTGATACGACGCCAAAATATGGATATTCTGGCAGTTGATGTGAGTGAGATAACGCGTCAGTACATCGAATATATTCAAGTTGCGAAAAAGATGAAGTTCGAGCTGGCTGCTGAGTACCTACTCATGGCTGCGATGTTGGCCGAGATCAAATCTCGAATGTTATTGCCTAAAATTTCGCATGAAGATGACGAAGAAGAAGACCCACGTGCTGAATTGATTCGTCGCCTTCAGCAATATGAACGCTTCAAGAAAGCAGCTGAAGATTTGGATGAGTTACCACGCGTTGATAGAGAAATAGTTCCTGTTCATATCAAAGCAGAAACCAGTTCTGACGGAAAGATACATCCTGATGTCTCGCTAAATGAGTTAATTCAGGCACTTAATTCTGTTCTGCAACGCTCTGATATGTTTGTAAGCCACCATATTGAAAAAGAGAAGCTCTCAACTAGAGAGAGGATGACAATTATCTTATCTAAGGTAACGCCCGAACAGTTCGTCCCTTTCGCTGCGCTCTTTAGTCCAGAGGAAGGGCGAGATGGTGTTGTGGTAACATTTTTGGCAATTATGGAATTAGTTAAAGAGCAGTTGCTCGATTTTGTTCAATCAGAAACCTTGGGGCCTATTCATGTTCGGGCGCGCGGAGCACAATAAAGAGCTTTGAAATGGTAGACATTAAAGAGTTACTTAGTTCAAATAGCGAAGATCTTACTAATGTAGGGAATCAATACACCTATAATTCACTTGAGCCCACCGTTGAAGTATTAAAACCTATTGTCGAAGCGCTTCTGTTTTCAGCAGGTAAACCTTTGTCTATCGATGCGATTCAAGCTTTATTGGAACCTGACCTTACGCCTACCAGGGCAGTGTTTCGCTCCGTATTGCAAGAAATTGAGGAAGACTACAAAGGTCGTGGTGTTGAGTTGGTTGAGTTTTCTGGCGCTTATCGCTTTCAGTCCCGGCCTTCAATGAGCGAGTGGGTACAGCGTTTATGGGAAGAACGACCTCAAAAGTATTCCAGAGCACTTTTGGAAACATTGGCCTTGATTGCCTATCGCCAACCGATTACGCGTGGCGATATTGAAGAAGTTCGGGGGGTTGCAGTCAGCTCTACCATAATGAAGACCCTGCTAGAAAGAAATTGGGTGCGAGTTGTGGGTCATCGCGAGGTTCCCGGTCGACCAGCAATTTATGCAACGACCAAGCATTTTCTTTCCTATTTCAACCTAAGCAGCCTTGATGACCTGCCAACCTTGGCCGAAATTCGAGATATTGAGCTAATTTCCAAAGAATTAAATGCACAATTAGAGCTAGTCGGCACCGAAGATGAGTCAGTAAAACAGGACGATTAGCTCTATATAAGGAAGGCTCTATATGCTTATTCCGAAATTCCCGTTAAATTACTGACCTTAGTTAAACTTTCTAGATACTCTTCTTTACAGTTTGAGTCGTGAACGATTCCGCCGCCGCCCCAGCAATGTAATTTATTTCCCGAATGCACAATGGTTCGAATAAGTATATTACTGTCAAAATTTCCATTTCCATTTAGATAAAAAATTGAACCGCAATAGGCGTCTCTGCCGGAGCCTTCTAACTCATTAATAATTTCCATTGACCTGATTTTAGGAGCTCCCGTAATAGATCCGCCAGGAAAACATGCGAAAAAGGCATCTAATTCGTTGATATCTTTCCTAAGCCTTCCTTTTATATGGCTAATTAGGTGATGCACATTCTTGAAAGTTTCAAGTTCGAATAGTTTTTCCACCTTAACGCTGCCTAATTCACAAACTTTGCTTAGGTCGTTACGAAGTAAATCAACAATCATTAAGTTTTCGGCTTGGTTTTTTGTGCTTTCTTGCAATTTTTGCGGGGCTTCAGCTTTATTTGTATTCTGAGCGGTGCCCTTTATTGGTTTTGTGTTTATTTCTTTATTCTTGATTCCAATAAATTGTTCAGGCGAGAAGCTTAATAACTGTTGATCGTCACTAAAAGAGATGAACGCTGAATAAGGCGTATCGACTTTTTCTCTGAGGTGGAAATACAGAGGGAGTGATGGGTCATCAAAATCTGCTTCAAAACGCTGAGTTAGATTTACTTGATAACAGTCTCCGGCAATTATGTAGCTTTGTATTTGCTCAAAAGCTTCTGAATAACGCTGATATGAAATGGTCTTCTGCCAGTTAGGCTTGTTAGTTTGCTGCTTATGTTTATATGTGGCGTTCTTTTCGTGGGTATCGGAAATAATATTTTCAATCTTGTCTCGCAAATCGAGAGGGCAGCGTGGTGAATACGTTAGATAACCGCGCTTTTGTTTTTTGTCATGAATATAAGACCAGGTATATTCACCTATATATAGAAGGGGGAGTTTACTTTCTTCCATTAATTGAGGTGCTTCAATAATACTAAGAGCTCCATACTCATAACTTGAGTATCCAATTAACCCTGCTGTAAAAGGTAAATCTGAAAATATTGATGGGATTTCTTGTTGCTCGTAGTTAAGTGACTCATGAATATTGCTTGGCTTAACTAGGTTTGGAGTGTGAGATAACTCTGCTTTATTTATTGTATGGGTAAATAAAGGCGAACCGCTAATAATATTGAAGCGACCTTTTGACTCATCAACGCCGCTATCTAAAAAGATTGAATGGGGGAGGGAGGCTAACAAGGCATGGCATTGCTCATCATTTAGAATAATTTCCTTTTGTAGCCACTTTGCCGGGTGTTTTGTTTGATTTGTTTGGTAAGCTGTTTCAAAATTCTTCATTCAGTTATCGCAAAATTAAAATCTATGAGAATGTATATGGACATTTGTTCGACGCCTGATAAATTATCGCCGCAAAATAATACTTAACAAATGGAGTTTTTATGAAGCGTTCATTTCGTCGCTTTTTATTTCTAGCGCTATGCGTTTTGCCTTGGGTTACCCCCTTGCAGGCTGAAGATTTTAACTCTTTAAAGCGTGCCAAGCTAACAGAAGCGCAATCTGTAAACCAACTCAAATATATGATGGTCAAAGGCTTTGATAGAATTAAAAAGGAAGTTGTTAAAAACGGTTCTTTCCCTCCATTTGGCTTGACGCTGTCTCCTGATGCCGAGTTTAAAGCAGTCATTCCAGATATTGAAGCAAAACTACCTTCACAGGTTGTTCTAGTAAAACTCGCTGAAAGCATGGCAGCTATTGCTCAAACGCGTTCAATGTGGGCAGTTGGTATTATGTATATTAGGGCCATCAAGCGAGATGACGGTACATATGTCCAGAGAATTATCGTGATGACAGAACATATTGCTGGTTGGGCTCGCCATTGGGCATACCCTTTTAAGATGGAGGATGGAGAGTTTAAATTGGGTACCCCTCAAGAATTGGAAGTAAAGCCGGTTTACTTTACTAAAAAATAAAAGCCTTGTTTTATTAAAGCCGCCTATAAAGGCGGTTTTTTCGTTTAGGGGCTCTATTTAACTCAATATTTTGTATTGTTTTTCTTTATGTCGACATTTTTTTCTTTCTTAAATTCTAAAATACGCCCGAAAACAGCCTTCAAATGTCAAATTCTGTTAAAAACCCTTACATTTCTGCCTAAAGGTTACTCTCCGTAACTTTTTGTGAAAGCAATCACGGTAAATAGAAATCAAAATACATATTATGATCTCACTGGCGAGCAACACAGCTTGTTAGAAAAAAATGAAATCATATAAATCAAATGATCGCGTTAAGACACATAAGTCTAAGACAGTTTTAACGTAACCTAAATATTAGGAGAATAATATGAAAGGCCTGAAAAAAATCGCACTAGTTTCTGCAATCGCTGCTGCTTCTGCTGGCGCACAAGCTGAACTTAAAGCTCTAGACGACTCAGCAATGGGCGAGCTAACTGGTCAAGCTGGTTTGACTATCGATCTAGAAACTAAAGTTTCTATCGGTCAGTTCATGTATAAAGATGCTGGTAGCCTATTCATCAACGACATCAGCATCGGCGGCAACGCAAACACTGGTGACGATAACCTAGCAAACGACACTGACATGATTGACAATATCCGTATGAACATCGATATTGCTGGTTCTGCTGCTACTGGCGAAAACATTTTAGATCGTGGTTTGTCTGATTTTTACGGTGCTGAAGGTCTAGCTGCATTGGCTCTAGCATACGGTGCTGTAGATGACGGTCGTCTAGCTGGTTTGGCTGGCGGTATCGAAGCTAACGCTGATGGTGCATCTTTGACACAGCTAGAAGCTAACAATGTACAAGCTGCTCCTGGTGTATCTGTTGTTCAAGCAGTTGCTGGTGCACTTGGCGGAACATTCGTTAAGGGTCGTGTTGGTATCGAAGACGGTGACTTGTTAATTCACGAAATCGCTACTGATCCATTGGCTGCTCTTATCAGTGCTGATGACCTTATTGCTGGCGGTGCTACTGCACTTGCTGATTTCTCAACTCAAGAAGTTATCGACGCAGCTGTAACAGCGGTTGATTTCAAATACGAAATCGGTGCAATCGGTATTGCTGACTCTACTTACCAGCCAGGCGCAGATCTTTCTACTGCACAAACTACTACTTTGATCAGCAACTTAAGCATTGCGGGTTACTTGGGTCACAAAGATATCCATATCGAAAACAATGGTAATGGTTTCGGCGCTACTGACACTGATGGTAATGGTCGTATCTCTGCTGCTGAAGCTTCTGATGCTGTGACTGGTTCTACTGGTTACGGTGATGCGAACTCAAAAATCCACATGGATAGCTACTTCAACATCACTGATTTAGATGTTTACATCGATATCGCTGGTGTTCAGATCAACGATCTGAAAATCCACAACCATCGTGGTGACACTTCTGGTCTAGACGGATTGAATGCATTCGGTTTCGCT
>NZ_LWEY01000580.1:0-1120 GCF_001634935.1 Oleiphilus sp. HI0043
TCAGATGATGAGGACTCTACCAAGCAATTGGAAGAGGTTTTCCAGGCGGCTGAGAAAAACTATTCCTTGCTCAAAGCGGGTGGAAAGTCTTTAAGCTATTCTCTGGATTACTCTTATATCTCTGATTCGAGAATTGCCTTGGATGTTCAGAATGGCGTGGTTAGAAATCTGGACGTAAACCCCTCTGGAACACATTCCTTTACAAACTCCTTTAGCTTTGACTACGGAGTTCTGAATAACCTTACTCTAAATGCCCGGATACCTTTATCTTCACGCTACGATACTCAGAACTCACTATCTGCAACGGAGTGGGGGGATGTGAGTTTCGGTTTGCGTTGGCAGCCTTTTGCTTATGTACCAGGTAAGGCGACAGTCACCCTAAGTACTACCTTAAGTACTAAAACAGGTGTCAGTCCTTATGAAATTAACCCTAATGAGCGCTTGTCTACGGGTAGTGGTACTTACTCTGTTTCAACGGGTTTAAGTGTATCGAAGGTATTGGACCCAGTTGTATTGTTTGGCTCGCTGAGTTCCAGCTACTCCTTTGAGCAAAGTGGTTTGAACCAACCTCGAGGCGGGAATCTCCTCAAGACTGTTCACCAAGGGCAGAGCTATTCTTTCTCAGGGGGCTTTTCTTACTCTCTTTCTTATGACACCTCTTTAAGTATATCGACCCAGGTTGGTTATAGTACTGAAACTAAATTAACTTTCGTTGGTTCGGGGACGGCAGTTTCGCCTGACTCGGTGAGTGGTTCGATGAACTTCTCACTGGGTATTCGTGTTGACCCTAAGACGATTACAAACGTTAGCTTTGGCTTTGGGCTTACTGAAGATGCGTCTGACTTAAGTATGGGGATCTCTTATCCAATTAATATAGGTGCTTTCAACTGGTAATCATGTGTCAGGAGTAAGGTGATGACTGCTTTGCTCTCGAGCGCACTTGTTTAATCTTTAGAATAGTAATGGGAAAAGGAATTAATTGGTGAAATCATTGCATTGGAAAGTAAAGAAACTGCTGGTGGTCGTATTGATTGCTACGTTTGCTTTCCCTCCCCAAGTTGTAGCTCAGCTAGCGAACGGCATTACGATTGATACTAAGGCTCTTTCCTTGGGTAATGCG
>NZ_LWEY01000581.1:0-1190 GCF_001634935.1 Oleiphilus sp. HI0043
TGGGGACACCATGAAAAGATAGCATGAGCTTGTCAGCCTGGCCGTTCTCAGACCAAAACTGTTTTATTTTATCGGCCATTGCTTTGATATACAGCGGATGGTCGTGATAAGAATTTATAAAGCGGAGTTCAGGCACCCAGCGACGCGCTGTTAGTTCTGTAGAGATCGCGTCAAAGGTGGAACCGGCAGTCGCACCTGAGTATTGAGGATACAAGGGAAGGATCACTAAGCGTCGAGCACCTTCTTCTAGCATTGAATTCATTACCTTGTCGATGGAAGGGTTGCCGTAACGCATCGCAAACTTGGTAACAAGCTTGTCACCCCATTTGGTTTCTAGCCTCTTGCTTAAGGCTTTTGCCTGCTCTTGTGTGTGCGAAAGCAATGGTGAACCATGCTCCGTCCAAACCGAGGCATAGGCTTTAGCCGACTTTTTTGGACGTATGCGTAAAATAATGCCGTGTAAAATTATCAGCCAGATAAGTCGCGGAATTTCTACAACTCGAGGGTCAGACAGAAACTGTCTGAGGTAAACTCGTAAAGCTTGTGGTGTTGGTCCGTCGGGAGTACCTAAGTTGGTAATTAACACACCTATTTTATCTTCTTGAGTGTGAGTGAAATCGTCTAGTCCTTTAAATTTCATAATACCTGTTCCTGTCAGTAATGCTTGTATCAACAAGATTGATTGTTTGTCGCGCTATGGCAAGGATACTTGTCTAGAAAACTGCATCATGCACTTAATTAATTGTGCATGATGCAGGAGTGTGGCTTGAGGTGACTAAAACTCTTCGACTGAAAAGTCCATGATGCTACTCTTTCCAGATTTTATGTCTGAAAGCAATGCCTCCATTTCTGGTGCGTATAAGCGGAAGAAGTGTTCAGCAGCTTTACGCTTGCCTTCTAGGAACGCTGCTGGGTATTGTTTGGCTGTTTCTGCTTGCTGCGTTTGAGCGGCCATTCTGGCCCATAATACAGCTAAGGTGGTTAGTGCAAATGTTCGTAGTAGCGTCGATGCCACCGCGCCTGCCTGTTCCGGATCTTGGCTTGCGTTCTGGCCTAACCAACTCAGTGCAGACTGCAAGGTAGATAGAAAACCTTCACAGTGCTTCAAGTGACTCTCGTTTGATACGATAGAAAGTAACGAACGCATCTCATTGAAGTAAGTTAGGGGGAGTTTCCCGCCTTTCATGGTT
>NZ_LWEY01000582.1:0-558 GCF_001634935.1 Oleiphilus sp. HI0043
TAAATATAGAGGCTATTTTTTGTAAAAAATTAGCGCATAGACACTATTCTACCAACGCGGGATAATGTGTCTTTTACTATTGATAAACGAGACTTCAGATGCAAATTAGCAAAGATAAAGTGGTAACCTTTCATTATAGACTATCGAATGAGCAAGGCAGTGAGCTGGAGACCTCTCATGGAGAAGACCCGGTTGCTTATTTGCATGGCCATGGAAATATTATTTCTGGTTTGGAAAAAGGCCTGGAAGGTCAGTCGGCAGAAGATGTTTTGACTGTGACGGTTGAACCTCAAGACGGCTATGGCCTGCGTAAAGAAGAAGCTGTTCAGCGCGTACCAATTAAGCACCTAGTGGGCGATAAAAAGCAAAATTCCAAGTTGAAGCCTGGTATGGTGGTTTCGATTAATACCGAAGAAGGTCCAAGGCAGGTTGTGGTATTAAAGGCAGGAAAGTTTAATGTCGATGTGGACACGAATCACCCTTTGGCCGGGCAGGTTTTGAGTTTCGATATTGAAATTCAGAGCGTCAGGGAAGCAACAGAAGATGAGTTGGCTCACG
>NZ_LWEY01000583.1:0-1231 GCF_001634935.1 Oleiphilus sp. HI0043
TTTGCTAATACCTAAAAGGCCAAGCTCGCCAAGCTTTTTGAATACGTCTCGCATTGGAAATGTGCCAGCTTGCTCCCACTCTTCAACATGTGGGTTGATTTCATTTACGACGAAGTTCTTAACGGTACGACGGATTTCTTTGTGTTCTTGAGTAAATTGCATTGTTCTTGCTCTGTTCTTTAAATTATTTGTGAATATAGTCGGACTCAGCGTCATCGCCGCGCAAGCGGGGATCCATTGTCTAGTTTTATATTCAGTCTGTTCTTAGTATTCATCAACCTATGTGGCTTAGCTCTAAAACAATAGATTCCCGCCTACGCGGGAATGACCTGGTAGTTTTTGCTTTACATCTTATAGACGCGCTACGCCAAAAGAGCTGGGTCTTAGTTCACGCATATTGGCTTCCTCACAAATATCTAAGAGGAATGCCAACACCTTGCGCGTGTCGCGCGGATCGATTAATCCGTCATCCCATAGGCGAGCGGTGCCAAACAAGGCTGTTGAACCCTCGTCCAATTTATCTGCAGTCGCTTTCTCGATAACATCGAGCATGGCTGGATCAGCTTCTTTACCCATTTTTGCATGTTTTGCTTCTGTGACGATTCGCAATACCTTACCGGCCTGTGCGCCGCCCATAACGGCTGTTTTGCTGTTCGGCCAAGCGAAGATGAAGCGAGGGTCAAGACCTCGACCACACATGGCATAGTTACCCGCACCATAGGAACCGCCAACGACGATAGTGAGCTTAGCTACAGTGGTATTTGCTACCGCTTGTAGCATTTTAGAACCATGCTTAATGACACCGTGTTGCTCTGAGTGCGTGCCAACCATAAAACCGGTGGTATTATGGAAGAACAATAAACTGGTGTTGGACTGTTCACATAGTTGGATGAACTGAGCCGCTTTGGCAGCGCCCTCGGGCGTGATCGGGCCATTGTTACCAATGATGCCGCAAGCATGACCTTGAATTTTCAAAAAGCCACAAACGGTTTGTTTGTCGAATTCTGGTTTGAAGTCAACAAAATCGGACGAGTCAGCAATACGGGCAATGATTTCGCGGACATCGTAGGGGTGCTTGCTGTCTGCTGGTACAACGCCAATTAGCTCTTCTGGGCTGAAAAGAGGTTCTTGCCACTCTTTAGATGGCTTAGCTGGAAGCTGCTCATTCCAAGGAACGCTCTTCATTAAGTCACGAATCATCCGAATGCCGTCGGCATCGTCTTCTGCGAGG
>NZ_LWEY01000584.1:0-821 GCF_001634935.1 Oleiphilus sp. HI0043
CAGATCTTCTCTACAGATAAACGGAAAGCTTGTTCCTCGCCGTGGACGGCTATGGAGATAGTGGTGCGTTTTATTTCATCTTCCCAAGGTACGTTAATACGCAGCTCAAAAACATCAGCCGGCGCACGCCCTTTTCGTTTAACGACAATGCGGCGTAAACCTCGGATCGTGCCTTTTTCGCGAATATGATATTCGGTAGAGAGTGCTTGCTGCAAACCGTAAGCTTTCTGGGCTTTGGCAAAGCGAGCGTCGATTTCCTGGGCTTTGGAATACGCAGCTTTGCGACTGCGTTTGATACGGACATACTCTTGGTGTTCTTTACCTCCCCATGCTCGAAAGACTCGGAAGTAAGATAATTCGCCGTACTGGTGATCATAAATTGCCATATACTGCCCCCTCCTTGTAGGGCTCGTCCTTTGTGAACGTATCTATTCGCTTCAACATCAATATTTTGCTGAATAGATCACATTTCGTTAGAGTTCGCACTCCGATAAAATCACAAGCACAATATATAACATTAATATGAAATTAGGGAGACACTTGTCATGAAATACAGCATTTATTTATCTGGTGAAATTCATAGTGATTGGCGTGAGCGGATTGTTGCGGGTTTAGCATCAAACGGCTTGGATGTAGACGTTTATTCTCCAGTTACCAATCATGAAGCCAGTGATGAGGTTGGTGTTCGTATTCTTGGAGAGGAAGATAACAACTTTTGGAAAGACCACAAAGCAGCAAAAATTAACGCCTTACGTACGATGACCCTGATTGAAAAATCTGACATTGTTGTGGTGCGTTTTGGTGAAAAATACAAGCAGTGG
>NZ_LWEY01000585.1:0-979 GCF_001634935.1 Oleiphilus sp. HI0043
GCGAATGCGGGGGAACTCTACACTTGGCGTTCAAGCCCCGAAGGCCGGTTGGCTGAGATTATCGTTCTAGATCAATTCTCTCGAAATATGTATCGAGATACGCCGGCTGCTTTCGCTTCTGATACACTTGCTTTGGTGCTGGCTCAGGAAGCGATCGCTTGTCGTGCAGATTTAGCACTTGAACCCACTGAGCGAAGTTTTCTGTATATGCCTTTCATGCATAGTGAATCAAGAGCGATTCATGAAGTTGCGTTGTCGCTTTATTCTCAAAAGGGTTTGGAGCGCAATCTTGAATTTGAAAAGCGCCATAAGGAAATTATTGATCGTTTTGGTCGCTACCCTCATCGTAATCAGATACTTGGAAGAGAGTCGAGTCAGCCAGAGTTAGCGTTTCTGGAGCAGCCAGGCTCGTCTTTCTGATTAAGTGCTTTTTGGCATCCCTCTGAATTCAGAAAACGCCTGTAAGAAACTAAGGCTATCACTTGGACTTAAAGCATACGGTTGAAATGAACGATCAGGGTTGAACTTTGCGAGTATTTTCTCGTGACTCCCGACTTTAAGAACGGCTCCCATTGCCCACTCGGGAAAAGAGCGGCTAGTCGTTTCGTTATAAACGATAAGCTTTAAGGCCTTGTGGCGATAGTCTGTTTTGATATGTTGAAATAGCGCTTATCTGAGCATAGAAAACCGCTAATCATATGCTTTTGATTATTCAGCTTTGCGACTTCAACAATACTTTTCAAGTCTTCTAGGGTTAAAACCTTGGAAGCCGTACTCACATAAATCAATTGAACTAGACTCACGTTAAGTCACTCTCTTAATATAATCAGACGCCTTTACCTGATGATAAGTTGTATTTTGGTAGTGAATTTTCACGGGCTTCGGGTCTACGATTTCTATCGGGATATCGTTATGAACAGCCGTTTCCAGGGCCATTTGAGTAATATTGACACTAAAGGAGGTGCCCATAAATACCATC
>NZ_LWEY01000586.1:0-796 GCF_001634935.1 Oleiphilus sp. HI0043
AATATACCTCTGGCAATAACATGCATAAAACTTCCATTAGTTCGCAATATGTGAACAGTGTAAGGCATATGGCTCTTGTTCGCAATATGTGAACCGGGGCCATTAATATTTTGTGTCTGCGCCCTACTCTTTTGGAAAACTAGAACATTGGCCTTGCGGGTAAACCGTTCATAGGATCCAAGAAAATTTTTCTCGATATCTTACATTACCTAAAAGAGGAAAACCGACATAACGCGAGCATCGCTTTCCATGCCTATTTGCCTGGCTTTTCTTATATTACAAAAGACCCGAAAGCCGACATAACACTTTGCTAAGTTGGCTGATCATTCTTTATTCGATATCCTTGTGTCATCAACACAAGGATTGAATCGACCAGCTTTAACTAAACACTTTTCTGTTTGAATTCTTCTAACTTTTCATAAGCCAGTGGAGGCATATTATTAGCTTCCCCATGCTTACGTCTAGAGTTATAAAACATTTCAATGTAATCAAAAATATCTGCTCGTGCGTGCTCTCTTGTTGAGTAGATTTTCCTCTTTACTCTCTCACGCTTGAGAAGCTGAAAGAAGCTCTCCGCTACTGCGTTATCATGGCAATTTCCTCGCCGACTCATACTCGCTTTAAGGTTGTGAGCGCTTAGAAAGTCATTCCATTCGTAACCCGTAAACTGACTGCCTTGATCAGAGTGTATTAACACCTGGTTCCGCGGCTTTCTTCGCCACACTGCTGCAAGAAGAGCTTGAGTAACAAGCTCGGATTCCATTCTTGAGCTCATAGACCAACCAACTACGGCACG
>NZ_LWEY01000587.1:0-1414 GCF_001634935.1 Oleiphilus sp. HI0043
AGGTTATTGTAGTCCAGACCCTGAGCGGTCATGTAACTGCCGACCCCGAGTAGGCTAAGTGTGAAGCTAGCGACTAATACAACGGCTAAGTTTGTGGCCAGGAATAAAAATATTCTCATCATTTTGGTTTATCTCATGTGTGGTGTTATCTGAGAATATATGGACTGAGTGAGAAAGTTCAAGCCTTTTAAGGCTCAAGATGGAGTAGGTTTAATGTAATGAGAGCGGTATATCAGGCATAAAAAAGGCGATCCGAAGATCGCCTTTTTAATTTTTTACTATTAGAAACTACTTCTCTGCGCCCTGACCAAAGTCAGTTGCACCAACGAGCACAGACATGTTGCCATGAGGGTGTTGGTTTTCATACATTAGCTGATGAGAGTCAGGAAGCTCTTCATAGGTAAAGGTTTTAGATAGGCAAGGGTCGACTTTACCTTCAATTACCAAGTTATTTACGCCGATTGCTTGATCATCATTTGCGAAGTGTGAGCCCTGCAGACGCTTCTGACGCATCCAGTGATAACGCAGGTCTAAGGTCGCGTTGAAGCCGGTAGTACCTGCACAAACTACAACCATACCGCCTGTTTCAGCAACGAAGATAGACGTAGGAATAGTAGTTTCGCCTGGGTGTTCAAAGACAACATCAACACCACGACGCTCGCCAAGGATATCCCAGATAGCTTTACCGAATGCACGCGCACCTTTGCTCCACTTAGCGTAAGCGGACTCATCTTTCCAGTGTGGCATCATGCCCCAGTGGTCGAAGTCTTTACGGTTTAGGCAGCCAACAGCGCCCAATTGCATGCAGTAATCAAACTTACTCTCGTCAGAAACAACAGCGATTGGCTTAGCGCCCATTGCTGCAGCGATCTGAATAGCCATACAGCCTAGGCCGCCAGCGCCACCCCAGATAAGGACAACGTCATCCTTCTTAACGTTGTTTGGTGCCCATGCCATAAGCATGCGGTAAGCGGTTGCGCCCACTAGCATATAAGTTGCCGCTTCTTCCCAGTTAAGGTGCTTAGGTTTTGGTAGGCATTGGTGATCCTGAACTTTAGTGAACTGTGCAAAGCTGCCAAAGTTAGTTTCATAACCCCAAATACGAAAGCTAGGGTCATACATTGGATCGGTACCTTTCTGCTCAGCTTTACAGCCTTTCTGCCAGCTACCACAATGAAGAACAACTTCATCACCCACTTTTACGTTAGTAACATCTTTACCGATTTTATAAACGATACCTGAAGCATCGGAACCACCGATATGGAATTCTTCCGGTTCACCTTGCTTGTTACGCGCGCCGATAACGTCAACCGGTACGCCAAGACCTGCCCACACGTTATTATAGTTAACGCCTGCTGCCATAACGTAAACAAGAACTTCGTCATCTTTGATTTCGGGTGTATCAATGACTTCC
>NZ_LWEY01000588.1:0-1067 GCF_001634935.1 Oleiphilus sp. HI0043
TGTTGAGCGTCCATTTACTGACAAAGCCTTTTTAACTTCGAAAAGTATAAAAAAGCTGTGGGCATCTTTACGCGCATGCTTGATAACGTTGTCGAGATCAACGGCCTTCCGCTAATTGGCCAGCGTAACGAAATTAACTTCAAGCGCCGTCACGGTATGGGAATTCTGGGTCTTGGCTCTACCTGCACCATGCTTAAGATGGCTTATGGCTCACCTGAGTCAATCGAGTTTACTGAAAAGGTAAACCGTGAGATGTCTATTGAAGGCTGGAAACAAGGCCTAGCGCTTTCAGAAGAAAAAGGCCCTGCGCCAATCATGGAAGAGACCTTCATCGTTGATGAGGAGATGCTTCTTAAACGCCCTGAAATGAGAGCTGAAGGCTACCAGGTTGGCGATGAAGTAAAAGGTAAAGTACTTCACGCAAAATACAGCCGTTACATGCAGAAAGTTGGTGAGCATGAGCCGGAACTAATCGAAAAATTAGCCGAACAAGGTGCTCGTTTTACTCACCACACTTCTATCGCACCAACGGGTACCATTTCGCTTTCACTTGCCAATAACGCAAGTAATGGTATTGAGCCTAGTTTTGCTCATCACTATTCACGAAACATTATTCGTGAAGGCAAGAAGACGAAAGAAAAAGTAGACGTATTCTCATACGAGCTTCTCGCTTACCGTCATTTCGTCAATGCTGATGCAATGCCGTTTTCTACTGACCCGAAGACACAATTACCTGATTACTTTATCTCGGCAGATGACGTAACGCCTAAGCAACATGTAGACATTCAGGCGGCAGCTCAACAGTGGGTTGACTCGTCAATCTCGAAGACTGCAAATATTCCTACAGAGTTCCCATATGAGGAATTCAAGGATATCTACATGTACGCGTACGAGAAAGGCTTGAAGGGATGCACAACTTTCCGCTTTAACCCTGAAGCATTCCAGGGCGTATTGGTGAAAGAGTCTGATCTTGAGAACACCATCTACGAATTTACGCTAGAAGATGGTACAAAAGTAAAAGCGAAAGGTAACGAAGAAATAGAATACGACGGTGAAATTCATTCAGC
>NZ_LWEY01000589.1:0-787 GCF_001634935.1 Oleiphilus sp. HI0043
GATTGGTGCAGATATTACATTGCCCAGCACGCGAATTGGTATGACGTATGAATTGCAGCCTGAAATTGCTCGAGGCTTAGCCGCGTCTGGTACGTCTAATTCGATCCCTAACTTGCGTATTGCAGGTACGGGTGATGAGCTTTTTGGTCTCGTTACGCACCCGCTGATTACAGGCGGCGATGACAGTGTTGTACCTCTGCATAGTGCATGTGGCTCTAACAGGGAAGAGTCCATTGATTCATGTGTGTCTGATCTAGCTGTAGATGGACGTGTGAAGTATGTCTCGAAGCACCCGTCTGGTTACTACGATTATTACTACCCCATCATTATGAGTGAGAACACACCTCACAATAATATGCCGCAATCCATTAATATCTGGTCTTTCCAAAACCTATTGGTACTTCCATGGTTTGTTGACGGTCACCCAATGACCTTCGCATTGAGCAATGCAAATCAATACGAAAACAGTGGTAATGCCTCAATCGATGTGGATGTAGAGTATCACCATCACTGGTCATGGTTTAAGAAATATCGGTATATCACCAATGCTTCAAGAAAAAGTATGTCTGAAGTGATACTGGACTCATTTGAGTAGTAGAGTCTGAAATACTTAGTCATGTAAAAAACTAGCATAAGGCTGAATAGAAAATCCGATGATGGCAACATTGTCGGATTTTTTTATGGGCTTTCGTTAAGGCTTAATCAATATTTTTGTGGCCCAGGCTTTAAGGCAATGCGTATATACCTGTTTGTTACCGTTAATAATAAAAAAGGTGTCAGGTCTTTT
>NZ_LWEY01000590.1:0-7798 GCF_001634935.1 Oleiphilus sp. HI0043
AGCCATCGTTGCAACCACATCACCCTGCTTTAAACCCAAGCCTTTTAGCGCATTAGCTAACTGACGCGTTCGTTGAAAAGCTTCTGCATAGGTATAGCGAAAGCTTGCTTGATCTGCGGTAACCGAGACAATCTCTTGCTGGGGATAAATTTTGTCAGCAAACTCCATCACTGAAGTTATGGTTAAAGGCTGATCCATCATGGTTGAGATCATTTGCTACATCCTCTTGTTATAAATATTGTTCTTATTTATTAATCTATTGGCGAGTTACACAAAATATTGTTCATCATCTTCATGCACTTCAAACGCAAAGGATATCTGCTCCATCGTAAAACCTCGTCCAGCTAGAAAGCGCATTTGTCGAGACTTCTCTTTGTAGTAAAGCGCCCGATCTTTATCATTGAGCGGCTCTCTAAATTTTCGTAATCGTAAAGACTGAGCCAAGGCAAACCAGTCACCCTCAAACGCTTCAAAGCCCTCATTCACCATTGAAGACTTCACACCCTTTTGCTGTAACTTGAAACGTATTTTCTGTGGCCCATGCCCCTTCTCATAGCTGCTACGAATAATCATTCTCACATATCGTTCGTCACTCAAGTAGCCAGCGTCTAGCATCGACTGAACTGCCTGTTCCACCAGAGCCTCTTCATATCCCTTACCTTGCAGCTTTTCGCGCAGCTCATGTTCACTATGCTCGCGACGAGATAGAAGATCTACGGCTTTATTTTTAACACTTTGGAGATCTGCTTCTCTCTTCATTTACCACGTTTTTCCATAAAGCCCTGCGACTCTTTTCAATATTGGCCCTATACGGCTCTCGTCACGTAATGAATCCCGCTAAATACCAGAGAATAGTGGAGATTTTTACGCGAGGCTGCGCTAGAATGCCCGAGCCTATTGCTCTCTTGAAGCTAACAAAAGCCTCAGGGTGCAACATTTGGAACGAGTTTAAATATATCCAAGCTCGTTCAGTTAATTAAGACTATAACGTGAAAAACAGCAGATTCCTATGTCAACAATGTCAGTAGGAATTCGACTTTTCGCACTCTCAAAGTCTTAAGACAAAACGGTTTCCTTTTTCGAAAGGACTAACACTTTACAAGAGCATTATTAAAAACAGAGATAAGCGAGATACCAGCATGGCTACTTTTCTTTCCAAGCTATTCAAACCAAAATGGCAAAGCAAGCATACAGCAACCAGACTTGAAGCAATCAAAGAGCTCAACCCTGGCCAGAATGAAGATCATCAAATATTACTTCAGCTTGCACAAAACGATGAACAAGTAGCCGTCAGAAAAAGCGCCACATCACGCTTAACTGACCCTCAAGCACTGATCACGCTTCACGCGCAGTCTAAAGACGAACTAAAGCCTCTAATTGAAGAAAAGTTATACGAGCTGGCTAACGCTCAGTCATTGAGTATTTTCGACCTAATTACTGACAATAAAATACTTACTCAAATGATCATTAAGTCGAATCAGGCAGATGCTTTCCTAAGCGGTTTGGCTCGGATTGAAGATAAGCAATCACTGCTAGAAATTGCAGTAAAAGCAAAAATGGCAAAACTCCGACAAGCCGCTGCTGAGCTTATCGAAACAGAAGCAGACTTAAGCACACTGCTGAGTCAGGCAAAGGGTAAGGACAAATCGGTTTATCATATAGCCAAGTCCAAGCTTGCCACTATCCGCAATCAGATCGCTGAACGAAGTCAACAGCAACAAGATATAGAGAAAGCACTAGCAGACATTACCGCCCTCGCAAAAACCGAGGTTCTTCAGCACTACGATGCCAAGCTTTTTAACCTAAGCAAACGTTGGGCGGCAGTTAGCCTCAGTGCTAACGAAACACAACGCAAAGAATTTGCTCACTACCAAGCTGAGTGCCAAGCAAGAATTGATAAAATTGCCCAAGAAAAGCTCGAAGCAGAAGAACAGGAGCGCTTAATCCAAACCGGTGGTGATGAGCAAGAAGCGACTTTGTATACATTGTCTGAAACACTTAAGCGCTTCACCACGGAGGTCCCCTCATTTCATGATATCTCTGCAATTGACGCGCTAATCAAAACTCAGGAAAACCGCTGGCTCGAAGTCACTCGCAATGTAAAAGTCGAGAAGAACAAGGCAAAGCACTATCAAGTATTAATGAGTGAGATTCGTCAGTACTATAAAGCGCTTACGCTCTTGAAAGAAGCTGAGCCCGAGCTAAAGGAATCGATCGACGAACTTAGCAAACAGGGTAAAAAAGACAGCACGCAACTCGATACGCTCAACCAAAGAATTCGTAAGCTTCTTAAGCAGGTAAATTGGCCGAAAGATTACGCACAACCAGAAGTTATTTCCCAAAGCAATGAAGCGCTGGGGCATTCTGCTGAAATTAAGCAACAGGTCGCTGAGAACACTAAAGAGATTGAAAGCAAGATTTCCCAATTAGTCACGCAACTCGACAAGTCTTTGGAAGATAAACAGCTAAAAAAATCCAACTCTTTACTCAAAGATATCCAGCGACAAATCAGTAAGCTGGGAAGCAAGCAAAGTGACCAGTATCACAACATGCTCAACCTCAGAATTAACCAGTTGAACGACCTGCGCGACTGGCAGGGTTATGCATCAAACCCTCGCCAACTGGCGCTGTGCGAATCAATGGAGCGTCTCGTCGACACACATATCGAGCCACGCGATAAAGCCGATCGAATCAAAGCAATGCAAAAGGAATGGAAAACCTTGGGTGGTGCTTCAGACCAATCGTTATGGCAGCGCTTTAAAGAAGCGGCCGACAAGGCTTACGAACCTTGCCATGCTTTTTTTGACGAACAGAATCAACTTAAAAAGAACAACTCCGCAAAGCGCGAACAAATCATCACAGAGTTAAGCAACTTCATTGATAACAATGACTGGGAAAACGCTGACTGGAAAGGCGCTGAAAAAATTAACAGACAAGCTCGCCTTGAATGGAAAGAAGCCTACCCGGTTGATTTCAAAACCAATAAGCCAATGCAACAACAGTTCAATGCCCTCTTAAAAGCCTTTGATAAGAAACTTGATACAGAAAGAGACAAGAACCTCTCCTTGAAGCAAGAAATCATTGATCAGGCGCAGACGCTTATAGAGCTTGAAAACCTTGAACAAGCCATACAAAGTGCAAAGGACTTACAACAAGCCTGGCAAAAGGTTGGCATCACGCCTTATAAGAAAGAAAGAGAGCTTTGGCAAGCATTTCGCGCAATTTGCGACCAGATATTTGCCCGCCGCGACCAAGTTCGCAATGAAAAGAAAGAAGAGGCGAATAAGGCTTCAAACGCAGCGAACGAGCTTCTATCTCGTATCGAATCTGAACTCGATTCCCTAAGCGATACCAACCTTAGCGAACTCAAAGCCAGATTAAGCGAGTACCGTAAAGAATATAAGTCCCTACCTTCAGTACAAGGCAAAGCTCTGGAAAAAATTCAAAATCGTTTTGAAGCTTTACTCAAAAAACTTAAGCAACTTATCGCTGGCCAAGAAAACAGGCAGCACCTATTAGCTTGGCAAGAAGTACAGCGTAAGGCTAAGCTCTGTAGAGAGGTCTATCACAATAATACTCAGGCCGATGCGAGCCTTGATGATGAGTTTGCCTCGCAACTTGAGCTTCCTAAAGCTCAGGAAGATACTCTTAAAACTTTATGGATCTCTGTCAAAGCTGGTTCGGTAAGTCCCGAGCGTTGCGTGACACTTCAAGAGGCACGTTCTTTGTGTATAGCTTGTGAGATCGCTGCAGGTATCGAGTCACCGGAAAGTGACAAAGAGCTGCGCATGCAGCTACAAGTTAGCAGGCTTTCAGAAGGAATGTCTTCATCAGGTGAAAACCTAAGCCGAGAGCAACAACTTAGCGCAAGCTTACAAAAGTGGTATGACTCGGTTGGCCCGACACTAGAAGAGTTCAGCCAACTTGAGCCTCGAATTGACAATACAATTCAACACCTTTTTGCTCAATAAGACTAACTAAGCGAGACGGGTGCTCATCTATCAGAGCGCCCGGTTTGCTTCACTTCTGTCTGGACAGCATATTAATAATTGCGCCCGCCAGTATCGCTCCAGCACCCAGCCACACCCAGATGTCTGGTACTTCACTAAAAACAAGCCAGCCTAGCAATGCTGAAAAAACTACCTGCAGATAAGAAAACGCTGTCGCCCTTCCTGCAGGTTCCGTTTGCATTGACTTGGTTAAGCCAATTTGCCCGACCTGTGTAAAGATCCCGACCAAAAATAAAAGTGAACAAGCTTCCATTGTCGGCAAGACAAAATCGTCCCCCAATAACACGAGAGAAAATGGCAAAGCGACCATAGGGAAGTAGAATACAATCACGGAAGGGTCTTCCGTCTGACTGAGCTTGCGGACAATAACATAGGCCACACCACTCCCAAAAGCACCTAACACCGCAGCCATCAAGGCAAAACTGGCAATGTCCGTCCCTATTCCGCCAAACAACCAAGCAGGTCTTGCGACAAGCAATAAGCCAATAAAACTAAAACCGATACTGATAACAAGAGACCACTGCAATCGCTCCTTAAGAAAGAAAGTCGCTAGAATGGCAGTAAAAATCGGATGTAAATACTGTAGAACCGTGGCTTCAGCCAAAGGCATATGTGTCACAGAATAATATACACACACTAACGCCAACGTTCCCACTGCGCCGCGCAGCATTAACAAGGGGCGATTATTGCCCAGAAGGGAAATGCGCTTACGTTTTACATCGACATAGCTCAGGAGCACGGAAACCAAAGCTCGCGCAGCAACGATTTCCAAAACAGGTATACCCAACAAGCTGACTTTTTTAACGCAAGCAGCCATCAGAGCAAAGCCCAGCGCACTAAGAATCATGTAGCGCATGCCGATAGGCATGGCAAAGAAAAGCTGTTTCATTTTCTAGAACAGCGAATATAGAATAAACGCTCGATAAGCACGGCAACCTCACATGTTTAAAACACAGAGGATGCTACACAAAGTTAGTTCAGTGCTCAATGAATAGATGGGCTAAACGTCAGCTTTGCGCTCGTAAACTTTCACTCGAATCTGCTCGCGTGAGTCAAATTGACTGGCACGTAATGTATCAACTTGAGCCTGACGCTCTTCAGCACTCAAGCCTTCTATCAATAGGATTTCTTGTCGTTGATCCAGAAAACTATCAATACGCGCTTGCCATTGAGCGCGCTCCTGATCCAAAGTATCGAAACGTTCAGCTGCTTCAACACCAAACATTTCAACCCTAACCGCTCTGACTTCATCATAGCCGCCACCCTCTTCTTCTATTTTGGCAACACGGGCATTTAATTCGTCAGTGATACGAGCCTCTCTACGGGACTCTATAATGTCATAAGGCGCTTGAGCATCGACTTGCGCTAGTCGTTGAGCTTTTTCTTCTTCGCTCAAGCCTTCCTCAGCTTCTACACTTAGTCTAGCCAGAGTATATTGATCATAAGCCTCTTCTGAGGCATAAAATGCCTCGTAGACCTCTGCATCCAAATATTGCGCACGCATTTCTGACTGAGCATTTAGCTGCTCACTTAACAAAGCGACATAACGACCTTTATCGGCCATTAACTCTCCGCTCTCCATCATGCCTTTAATTGACTCTGAGCGACTGAGTTCATAGTCATACAGCGCTTGCTTTAGTGAGATATACTGAGCCAAGATCTGTTTTGACTGAGTCAGTGCAGGCTCCTGCAAATAGTAACTCAAGTATTCATCAATTCTAGCCAGCACGATATCCAACTCTTCTTCCTCAATGGTCGAAAGGAAGTAATCAAACACTCTTTTGATATCGCTGGAGATACGTAAGTTACCCTGGTCATCCACCTGCAGACTTTGCTGCATTTGAGTCCCTTGAAGCGAGTCAGGCAATGTACCTAGTCGACTCTCGTATGCAAGGGCATTGATAAGCTGAACACCTTCAGCCTGATCACTCGCCAATGGCCGATCCTCAAGCTGAGATAACCTGCTGCCTTGATTCAGACTGAGGAGACTAGTATGAGCCGCCCCCCCTTCATCAAATACAAAAGTACTTACAATCATCGCCAATGCTGCTACGCCAGCACCGCCCAATAGAAAGCTTCTCTTAACTAGTTTGGTTTGATGAGTCATTGACAAGCGATACCTTATGTTCTTGGAAAGTTAGAAGTTCTACTAGCTGCTGAAAACAGCTCCCCTAAAAGCATAGAGGAGCTGTAAAAGGCTTATAGTCCAGCAGACTTCAAGCGTGATGCCTGATTCTTATATAAAGTTAGAGGATCAGTCTCAAACAGATGGTGAATACCAAAGACATGATTCACTGCATCCATATGGTTCATGTTATAGCGCGTACCGATAACATCTCCCCAATGCTGGTCACAACGTTCAACCAAGCCATCGTTCGCACCACTGATCGTTGCACCCGTAAACATCAAGAACGCATCTGAAATATCTAAAGCATTGGTAAATGTCGCATCACCACCCCATGAGTAGTAACGAATACCATTTACTTTAGATGCACCTTCACCACAACGTGAGCTAGGCTTTCCATCCGGGAATAAAGCGTTAAACTGGTTAGCGCCTGGCGATGTCATGAACGTTACTGAGGCCTTCGCATCCTGCGCATACTCAGGGTTGCCTGACAAGGCATCAATTACGTTACCAAGCAGATTAAGAGATCCTTCGACCAATGCTTCAAGGCCACCACCAACAGGAACGATACCGCGAGCAACATCAGCGAAGTCAGAACCAAAGTTCACCGCATTGATAGTCGTTACCGAAGCAACCAAGTCAGGTCTTACGCCCGCTGCATAGCGTACAGTTGGCCCACCCAAGCTGTGGCCCATCAAGTTGAATTTCTGCGCACCCGTCGCCGCACGAAGATCTTCCAATGCTGCAATAAGGTCTTCTCCACGCTGGTATGCATCATCCCATGCAGTCACATTCGGCGCATAAACCTTGGCACCACGTTCTTTAAGAGCACTTTTAACACCATAAAAGTAATCGATACCTAAAATATCGCTAAAGCCCGAAACACCATGAACTAGAACGATAGGGTATTTTGTTTCGTAGGCGTCGCAATCCTGCCACCACCAACAAATTGCACTTGCTTGAGCACTAAAGACCATCAGTGCCGTGAGTAAAAGCCAGCTTTTAGCTTGGCCAAATTTATTATTTTTAGCTTTCATATTGTTTTGCCTATTATTTGTTTTTATTAATCAGGGTCGCTTTATTCAATAGCGCTTAAGACTAGCTTGACAAAAAACCAATCAAAAAAGGTTCTACAAGATCACAAACGAACATTTTTTAACCAATTATTTTCTAAACCAAAGCTTCTAGCACTATAAATAATGCGCATTCAGTTTTTCTAGACCAGAACCACTAAACCAGAACTACTAATTCTTACCGCATATAAAGAATTATCTAAATCCAATAGTATGTATTGAGCTTGTTATATTTATTTCTCATGTTTTGTAGCAAAGTTTATTGAAAAACTATTTTTGCTACAGAAAACGTTTCTACAAACCAATCCTCTCACAGCTCAAAACCAGAGCTCAAGAAGCGCAACCGCTAACTTAGACCCCGTTATTATTTTCAACAATTCCCCCCATTTGGGTGATTGCTCTCAAATCACCAAACAATTATAAATAAGCACCCAAGCTAAAAATTTTCTGTAAATTGATCCCTGAACCTTAGTTCTTTAGAATTGCTCCCTGCGCTTAAACGACCTAAGCAATCTGACCACTAATCGATATACTTCCCTGCTTGGAGCTTCTATGACAACCCTCACGCTGTTTATCAGCGACAATTGGCT
>NZ_LWEY01000591.1:0-640 GCF_001634935.1 Oleiphilus sp. HI0043
TGAGTATCTGGCGCGCGTTCTATCTCACTACAAAAAATCCCGAATTAATCACGGAGATAAAGTCGATGAGGTCATACGCGCCTATGAGCTTTGCGCTGAACATATACAAGCATAAAGAAGTTGTGGGCAGAAGGTTCCACCCCTCACTTACTCAACCCAACAAGAAACATTGTACTGATTCACCAGCGAGCCGAGGAAAGCACTGCCTACAAAACGATTGCTGTTTTCAATCGAGTCTGACCCCATTGAAACGCTTTTACCTAAAGCTCTTAAGGTAAACCTCTGACATCTTCCAATCTTCATCAGGGTCGATTGTATAGCTGAAGGGGCGTGGCGTGGTATCCGCTTCGATAATACTCTTTATTAATTCGTCAGCTTGAACCGGGTTGTAGACTCTAAAAAGTAACTCTCGCGTCTTATTCCAGGTAATTCTCGCTAAAGGCACAGCATTCCCGCCGGCTCGAAGTTCAACGTCCAATTGCTGGCAAAAAGGCTCAATTTCTTTTGCTTCCTCTGGAAGTGTCAAGCCTTGTTCATCTTCGGTGTCTAATTTAAGAATCAGTGATAACTGCCAAGCATAGAGTTTACGCGGCTCGTCCTCAAAAGTGGCCAGTGTCGTGTTCACCGCAGCATAGACTTT
>NZ_LWEY01000592.1:0-1141 GCF_001634935.1 Oleiphilus sp. HI0043
CACATCGAGGTCGGCGCTGACCAGCCATTCACTAACACAATATGTTGCACAGTTTGCTTAGACATCTGGTGTCACAATACCTAAATCTATCGCCATACTGAGGGCATCGAGCAGTTGCTCAACGTGGGCTAGATCATGATCAGCACTAAAGGTCACACGTAAGCGCGAGGTATTAGCAGGAACAGTAGGAGGACGAATAGCGGTTACCAGTATGCCCTGACTAAGCAGGAAGTTTGACAGTGCGATAGCATCATCACTACTGCCGATAATCAAAGGCTGAATAGGACTATTTGATTCAACAAGACAATAACCTAGCGCTTGTGCCTCAAGCCTAAAGTAAGTGATCAAAGAGGATAAATGTGCTCGCTTCTGATCGGCTTTTTTAATCAGATCAAGACTAGCTCGTGTTGCAGCCGCAATCGCCGGTGGCATAGCTGTTGTATAAATATAAGGGCGTGCCGCTTGAGTCAGGTAATCGATTAGAAGCTCTGAACCAGCAACAAAAGCACCTGATGTACCAAAGGCTTTGCCAAAGGTACCCATCAACACAGGAACGTCTTTCTGAGCAAGTCCAAATACATTACATGAGCCTTTTCCCTGTTCACCAATAACACCCAAGCCATGCGCGTCATCAACCATTAATAAGGCACCTTGCGCAGTGCAGGTTGCTGCAATATCTTTCAGGGGTGCGATATCTCCATCCATGCTGAATATGCCGTCACTGACGACTAAGGCCTTGCTTTGTTTCACACCTACCGGCTGACTACGTGTCGAGAGCTTATCTAAATGAGAACTAAGGCTGGAAACGTCATTGTGTAAGTAGCGTTGAAAGCGAGCTCCACTCAATAAGCCACCATCTATAAGCGAGGCGTGGTTAAGCTTATCCTGCAGCACAATGTCGCCCTTTCCTACCAGGGTAGATACCACTGCCAAGTTGGCCATATAGCCACTAGAAAAAACCAGCGCTTTATCACGCCCGGTAAACTCTGCAAGTTCGCACTCTAAGGCTTCATGTTCTTGATGATGCCCAACGACAAGATGCGAGGCGCCACTGCCCACACCACTCCTGTCGATACAGGATTTGGCTGCTTTCTTCAGCGCAGTATGATTCGCTAAACCTAGATAGTCATTACTACAAAAG
>NZ_LWEY01000593.1:0-938 GCF_001634935.1 Oleiphilus sp. HI0043
AATCGTTCCTATAGTTAGCCGGCAGTATCCCGACAAAAACACTGAGATTGTTGTTTATTGCGCCAGGGGTGTGCGCGCGGAAAAAGCGAAGAATGCTTTGATTGCAGCCGGGTATAGCAGAGTTACAAATGCAGGTGGCATTGACGATGTGCGGCAGAAACGCAATATTTCAACAGATTAAATTCACCATGCACTACCCGCAAGGTATTAAATAACTTATCCAAGAATAAAATGAGCGCAGGTTAATCTAGCTGATACTTAGGCCGCACTGGCGATAGCTAATTATCGTTAATTATGAGTGGATTACGCCCACAAGACTAATTGTTAGTGCTATCATTATCGAATACGCTAAATTATTAATTGTTCTGAGAAAAGTAGCTGTGACAAAACGTTCTGAGCAGAAACAAAAAACACGAAGAGCTTTATTAGATAGTGCTCTAGATTTATTGAGTCCCGAGCGCGTCTATTCCGGGCTCAGTCTGCGTGAGGTAACACGTGGGGCGGGTATTGCACCAACCTCCTTCTATCGACACTTCGATGACATGAACGACCTTGGTTTAGCCTTGGTCGAAGAGGCAGGTTTAGCATTACGCCAACTTCTTAGAAAGGCTCGCTCCAGAATTCAAGAACAAGGCACTGCAATTGATATTTCTGTCGATACCTTTATTGAATACCTTATGAGCAACACAAACCACTTTCGTTTGTTGTTACGGGAGCATACTGGTAACTCTCAAGAGTTTAGATCTGCGATTAATTTGGAAATTCGACACGTTGTTACTGAGCTTGAAGAATATCTTAAAGTGCGCGCGATAGAAGGAACAAACAAAGCCGCCTTGGATTATCAGACGCGCAACGCTTTAGCGGAAGCTATGGTAACGATTGTTTTTCAGATGGGCGGCAACTGCCTGGACGCCACAAAGACCGAACGCACGAAAGAA
>NZ_LWEY01000594.1:0-887 GCF_001634935.1 Oleiphilus sp. HI0043
TAGCCGAGCAGATCGTTGAGTGGCGACAGAGTCTATAAAGAGCGGGGTGAGAAGTAAGCAAACCTGAATGATCAGGCTTGCTTACTTGAATCTAGGCACAGGTTCTATTTTATGAAGAGGACGTTGGAGTCCATATAAGGTGCCTCATCAGCATAATCGTTTAAACTAATGAAGCTAATTTTTTCGCTATCCTGTTCAGTAAAGAAGAACTTGTTACTGCCCAAAGCACGGTCGTAGACAATGGATATTGTGCCGTCACCTTGAAAACTCCAGGAAAATGAAAAAGACGAGCCATCATTTTCATCTCCGTTGGTAGCGCCCGTATTGTTAGCAAAGAACTCAATAGAGCAGAAAGGGCAGTCTTCATAGTAGAATTCTTTAGTGAGATCACTTAACGAAGGTTGAATTGCTTCTACTGCACAATGCCTGATATGACTGACATCGTCTTCAGGAAGTTGGAAGCAGTATTGGCCCTGTTCGATCGCAGACTCTCTAAAGGTAAGTGTTTCATCGGCAAGGTAAACAATTACCTCGTTATTTACCACTGCCCATGTACCGCTCGTTACGCTCGCTAAACGTGAATCGTTATCATCGTTTCCGGTGAATTCAAAGGTCATGTCAGAGAAAAAACTGAAGATAACATAGGTATCATCGCCAAGGTCGTCGATAAAAGCCTTGCCACAGAGGTCTGACTCGGAAATTGTGTCGGAGCTATTATCTGGCTCGGGGCAATCAGGCAGTGTTATATTTTTACTGTCAGAGCCACAAGCAGACAAAAATAAAATTAAAGTGATTAGTGCGAATAGTTTAGACGCAGTCATAGTGTCGTTTCTCAAAATTTGATTATAAAGAGGATTTATTTATAGCTTTCGCATAAGCACGAAAGC
>NZ_LWEY01000595.1:0-957 GCF_001634935.1 Oleiphilus sp. HI0043
GCATTTGCTTCGAAAGTTCAATAGACTTAGAGGAACGTGAATAAATACCGCCACCTTCAGAAATCAGTTCTTTGTTATAGTCATCCCAGGTAGAGCCCTGCAGTTCAAACAAGCGCTTTCTCTCTGAAAAGCTTGTTGAAGGGTCCGGATCAGGATCAAAGAAAATGTGCATATGGTTAAATGCCGCTACTAGCTTGGTATGCTTGGATAGCAGCATGCCATTTCCGAAAACATCGCCTGCCATATCACCGATACCAATTGCAGTGAATGGCGTTGTTTGCGTATTAAGACCTAGCTCTCTGAAATGGCGCTGAACTGATACCCAAGCGCCTTTTGCAGTGATCCCCATTTTCTTGTGGTCGTAGCCGTGACTACCACCCGAAGCAAAGGCATCACCAAGCCAATGCCCCTTCTCCAAAGATATCTCATTCGCAATATCAGAGAAGGTTGCTGTGCCTTTATCCGCGGCAACTACGAGGTAATAATCGTCATCATCATGACATACGACTTCGGTCGGCTTAACCACTTCACCATTAACCAGGTTATCGGTTACATTAAGCATTCCGGTAATAAAGGTTTGGTAACACGCAATCCCTTCAGCGATGAAGCCTTTCCGGTCGCTTGGAAAATTCTTAGCAACGAAGCCGCCCTTCGCACCAACCGGAACGATAACAGCATTCTTAACTTGCTGAGCCTTAACCAAGCCTAAAACTTCAGTGCGATAATCTTCATAACGATCAGACCAACGCAAGCCACCACGAGCAACCTTCCCCCCACGCAAATGAACCCCTTCAACCCTGGGCGAATAAACAAATATCTCATACATTGGAACGGGCAAAGGAACGTTTGGAATTAAACGCGGCTGCAACTTATACGAAATATAACTTTTATCCGCACCACCGCTATCGTGCTGATAGAAGTTTGTACGCATCGTTGCTTTGATCAAATCAAGATATA
>NZ_LWEY01000596.1:0-1044 GCF_001634935.1 Oleiphilus sp. HI0043
GGCGTAACGGCAGAAGATATTTTAGGTGAATACTGGAAAGACCCCTTGTTTGGTCAGGCTGCGACTGATCGTACCGTCGAGCTTGAAGTGCTTGTTGGTAGGGTGTGGCCGCAATCTGTCAATATTAGTTCTGGTTCAAAGGTCAGAGTACTTGTTAAAAATCGTACTAACGAGCCTCATTTGCTCGTTTTTACAAAGGACCTGAAAGCTTTATACCAGTCAGAAGCGTACAAGATGTTTGTTCTTGACGAACTCTATCACTCTAAGAAAAAGGCGCAGCAGGGTTCAGGGCATTCGCACTCCGGGAATAGTGTAGGGGATGCAGAATCTATTGTTAAACCGCTATCTCAGAACCCTTCAGTGTTTGTTGTAGGTGGTGATAGAAAAGAAGTGTTAATTGAGTTTGAGGGAACTGGTATTGCAAACTACTCATGCATGATAGAGTCCCACCGAAATAATGAAACAGTAGGAAGTATAGTCATTGAATAATAAGTTTGAGTCTCTAAGCGTCAAAGCGGTCGATTGGCAAGATGGTGCGCTGGTTCTATTGGATCAGAGAAATCTACCTTTGTCTGAAGATTATATGAGTTGTCATGATGTTGAACAGGTTTATACGGCAATCAAGACGATGGTTGTACGTGGAGCGCCTGCAATTGGTATTTGTGCGGCTTACGGTGTTGTTTTGAGCGCAAAAAAGCACTTAATGAATGGAGTCGATTTTTATGAACGTATTAACAAGGATATTGAATTCCTGAGTCAAGCTAGGCCTACCGCGGTAAATTTAGCATGGGCTCTGAAAGTTATGCAGGAAGAGCTCCTAGCGCAGAAAGAGCAGGATTTTAGTTTAGAAAAGCTGCTTCTCCGCGCCCAGGAAATTCATCAAGAGGATATTGCTAACAACTTTAAAATGGGTGATTTAGCCTGTTCCGTGTTTAAACGCTTCCATGAAAAACCGTTCTCTGTCATGACTCATTGTAATGCCGGAGGCTTGGCTACAGGTGGCTATGGAACGGCTTTAGGGGTTATACGCTCAGCCTGGAGTGA
>NZ_LWEY01000597.1:0-1050 GCF_001634935.1 Oleiphilus sp. HI0043
GCTAGCAATGTGAGTATCAGCTGACAGTCGAATTGTCATTGATAGATTAAACATTTGTGTACCGGTGTGCGGGGCACTGTAGGTTCCGGTTTGCAAATCATCAATGTTTATATTCTGAGAGGAAAAGTACTGTGCAATCTCGTGAACGATACCCGGGTTATCCAATGCAACAACGCTAACCGTATACGCTAGTGCAGGGTGGCTGTCCCGCTGCTGTGTTTGCTTCGCAGTGGTGGTAAGACCAAGTGACTCGGACAGTGCTGGTAGGCTCGCTTCAAGTTTTGCTATAGCATCCCAAGCGCCGGAAACCATCATTATCACGGCGAATTCGCCCCCGAGCACTGTCATTCTACTGTCTATGATATTGCATTGGTTGGTCGAGCAGGCTTTTGCTAGCTCATTAACGATACCTGGCTTGTCGGTGCCAATAGAAGAAATAACCAAAAAGTTTGGTTTGTGATCTGTATTGCCCATAATTTCGCCTTAGTTGAGTGGGTTGTTGGACGATATTTTTGTTTCTTTGCCATATAGTAAGGCATGTTTACTTGTGAAAAAACCATCTCGGCATTAACATACGCGATTGTTTTTACTTTGTACCGTTTCAGTATCTGTTTTTGAGTAAAAAGTGCGCAGATATTTTCTTGGAGATCAATATGATTGAAGGCAGCATTGTTGCCCTGGTAACGCCCATGTTTGAAGACGGAAGTCTTGATTGGGAACGTTTGGATTCCCTGCTGGACTTCCATGTCGAAAAAGGAACTAATGCTATTGTTGCTGTTGGTACCACTGGTGAGTCTGCAACGCTCGACCCTGCAGAGCATTGCAGCGTTATCGATCATATAATTAAACGTATTGCTGGAAGAATTCCTGTTATCGCTGGCACAGGCGCAAACTCTACTTCAGAGGCTATTGAACTCACGCGTGAAGCTAAGAAGCTTGGTGCTGATGCATGCTTGCTGGTGGCGCCATATTACAACAAGCCTACTCAAGAAGGCCTATACCTTCATCATAAAGCGATTGCTGAAGCAGTAGAAATTGATCAGATTCTTT
>NZ_LWEY01000598.1:0-941 GCF_001634935.1 Oleiphilus sp. HI0043
CCTGCTGGTGCAATATTTATGTTTACGCGCGACCGTAGCATTTTGCTTCCCAAAGACTTTGCTGGCAAACGCATGGCCGTTCTCGATGATGTTCCCGAATCTGAATACCTGTCACAAAAGCACGGTATTACACCCGTTAATTCAACCATTTTTAACTCAATCCTCAAGTTTAACAACGGTACGGTTGACCTGACTGCAGCGCCGGCAATTGTTTACGAGCCCTTCGAAATGCATAAAGGCTTAGAACCTGACGGTGGCATCTATAAAGACCCTTTCCTGTATATCACCATGCAGGTTATCGCACGTTGGGAAAAGTTCCCCGAAGGCTTTATTCAGAAGGCTCGGCTAAAAGCGGTTGAGGAATACTCAAAGTTTGTTAAGTTCCTTACGGACCCAGAAGCAACTATCCCCGAACACTATTGGATAGATATCCCCGAACATCTATACGATTACTGGGTGGAAGATTTTAGAGAGAGCCGTTTGGAGTTAGGTCGTCGCGGTATCTACGACCAAAAGACGCTTAAACTAATGAGGAAGGTCCGCTGCAAACTCGACCCTCAAGCGGCTGAATGCTCAGCAAGCAACCGCGAATAGAGAGCTAAGTATTTGACGCTAATCCCCTACATTCGCTATCGCTGTATGGGGGTCTTGGTGGATGATTATATCGGATTGCGGAAAAAACTCTTTTATCTTGTCATGTACCTCGTCAGCGAGGTCATGTGCAGCGAGTAATGTCATATTCCCATCCATTACAAGATGGAACTGAATGAATTTCGTCTGACCAGACTGACGTGTTCTTAGATCATGAATCTCTATGACGTTTTCATGTTCACAAGCCAAGCTTTCTATCTGATTAATTTCCTCATCAGGGAGTTCCCGGTCAAGCAACAACTGAATGGCTTCATAGCCGATTTCTATTGCACATTTTAGAATGTACAAGC
>NZ_LWEY01000599.1:0-901 GCF_001634935.1 Oleiphilus sp. HI0043
TGTCAGGCGGTGAACGTAGGCGAGTGGAAATAGCCAGAGCTTTAGCAATGGAGCCTGACTTCATTCTACTCGATGAGCCCTTCGCAGGTGTCGACCCAATATCGGTCAACGACATCAAGTCAATCGTCTCTCACCTTAAAAGTAAAAATATCGGCGTACTCATAACCGATCACAACGTTAGAGAAACGCTGGATATTTGTGAAAAAGCCTATATTGTTGGTGATGGCCATATCATTGCTTCAGGAAGTGCTGAAGACATTCTGAATAATGAAAAGGTCAAACAAGTCTACTTGGGCAATCAATTCAAATTATAAGCCAGTGGCTAGTTCATAGCATTCGATTCGAACAGCATATACAAACAATTAAGCATGACTTTCAGCTTAGAAATGAGTAGCATGCAATTTTCACGTCAACAAGACGATAACTTGATCTAAAACAATTATTTGTAGGCTGGTAACGTAAATATACTTTTATTTGTTTCACACTTTGCTATCTTCGCACTACACTTGTGTAAATGAAGTAAATATAAATACGTTTATTCACAGCGACCATTTCCGCAAAATATAATAAGCGACAATACATGATTCAAAATTTAAGTCTTAAGTTGGTGACATCCTCATGAACATGAAGGTTTCTCTCCAATTAAAGCTCGGTCAACAACTGACAATGACACCTCAATTGCAGCAAGCAATCCGCTTGCTACAATTGTCGACTCTTGACCTTCAAAACGAAATACAAGAAGCATTGGAATCTAATCCTATGCTCGAACTCCAGGACGATAACAACGAGCCTGGAAATACAAGTGATAAACAAGAAAATCAGAATGAAAGTCATCAAAATGATGGCAACGAGTACGCCTCTCAGGACAACCAACAAAGCAGTAGTACAGACACCAGTTCGA
>NZ_LWEY01000600.1:0-1046 GCF_001634935.1 Oleiphilus sp. HI0043
TCGTACGGTGGGTGATGTCTTGGGTAAGTTTCACCCTCATGGAGACAGTGCTTGTTACGAGGCAATGGTCTTGATGGCGCAGCCCTTCAGTTATCGCTACCCCCTTATTGACGGACAAGGAAACTGGGGTTCTCCGGATGACCCGAAGTCTTTTGCTGCGATGCGATATACCGAGTCAAGGCTGGCTCCTTACGCAGATACACTTTTAGCTGAGTTAGGTCAGGGCACCGTAGAGTGGGCGCCAAACTTTGATGGCACCATGGATGAACCTAAAACTCTGCCAGCACGCTTACCTAATTTGCTATTAAACGGTACCACGGGTATTGCCGTGGGTATGGCAACTGATATTCCACCACATAACCTTAGGGAAGTGGCGAGTGCTTGTATTCGCTTACTTGATGACAGCAGTGTCAGCAATGAGCAGCTTGCTGAGAATGTTCTGGGGCCGGATTATCCTACTGGTGCCGAGATCGTGACGCCTCGTACTGAGTTATTGAATATCTACGAAACGGGCAGAGGCTCGATTCGTATGCGTGGAATTTACCACAAGGAAAACGGCGATATTGTGGTAAGTGAATTACCGCACCAGACTTCCGGGGCTAAAGTACTGGAGCAGATCGCTTCGCAAATGCAGGCGAAGAAGCTGCCAATGGTTGCCGACTTACGAGATGAGTCTGACCATGAAAACCCAACCCGTTTAGTAATTGTTCCACGTTCTAACCGCGTTGATATTGAATCTTTAATGGGTCACCTTTANTCAAGCACCGATTTGGAAAAAACCTATCGTGTTAACTTGAATATGATTGGTATCGATGGCCGCCCGGCAGTGAAAGGCCTGAAGGTTATTTTAACTGAGTGGCTTAGTTATCGAACAGATACCGTAACGCGTAGACTTAAATTTAGGCTCGATAAAGTCGAGAAGCGGCGACAACTCTTGGATGGGCTATTGGTCGCCTGCCTGATTATGTATGAGGTAATCCATATGATTCGAACAGAAGAGGGGCCAAAAGCTGTGTTAATGGCTCGCTTTAATCTGACTGAAGTTC
>NZ_LWEY01000601.1:0-614 GCF_001634935.1 Oleiphilus sp. HI0043
AGCGCCAATGAACGTGCTGCCGATAGCTTCGAGCATTTGGTCAGGCTCGAGCTCCATTTGCTCGCATATTTCTGCTACTCGATCAGAAAACTCCTGTAATACCTCTTGTGATAATTCAGCCATAAAAATACTCGCCAGGTTTAACTCTGTTCCCAAGGGTTGAATATTTTGAGGTTGTCCAGATTAAAATCTGATACGTTGCGCGTTACGATTGTCATATCTTGAACAGCGGCTGTTGCAGCAATAAACGTATCTCTATATGGCTTTGGGTCTGGTACATGATACTTGGCGCTAACCAAAACGACTTCCTTATCGACTGGTAATATACGTCCCTCAAAAGTTGGCAAAACGTGGTCGCTCATCCATTTCCGGAGAATCTTACCTTTCGCAGCATCAGATCTTTCAGCCCGTAGAATCCCGAGCTCTATTTCATGAATGACGATTGATGAAACATAAAGCAATTCAGCTTCAACTTGGGCTGACCATTCCTCTACATTGCTATCAGCTTTACCGCTTTTTACTTTTCTGAGTTCAGAGACAACATTAGTGTCTAATAAATACATACTAAAACTCTGCTGCTGCAGCTTTGTCGGTGACTTGGCCCGGAGTAAATT
>NZ_LWEY01000602.1:0-1373 GCF_001634935.1 Oleiphilus sp. HI0043
ATAGTGGCTGAGATAAACTTAAGTAATAGTTTTTTTGCTTGTAGCTATTGTCGCTTGAGCTTAAGCCATTTGAGTTTGTATGGCTTAAGCTTGCTCTTGCATTGACAGTGGGTAGTAGACCTGCAAATTCAATTTTTTGGCCTTCTTGTTCGGCCAAATAAGCTGACTGAGCAGCAAAGATCTCTGCGTCATAGTTCTCGGCTTTCTTATATAGGCTTAAAAGGTCGGTACTTTGTGCCGACGCAATAAATGGCAGCGTCATGCAAGAAAGAAAGGTTGAAATAAGCAGCTTTGATGTGTGCTTCATAGTGTCCTCTTTGATCGGGCGTACGGTATAGGAACCTAAGGCTGAAAATAAGCTTTGGCTCGATGGTTTCATTATGGACAATCTATATGAAGAACTCTAGACTTCCTTGGCGCAAATACCTGTCTTGTGCAGCATGTAGATGTTTGTATGTCCCTCAATAAATCGCAAAAACAGTATATTTAGTTCGAAAAACGCTAGCCTCAGTTCGAGCTGAAAGGAGAAATAATGTCGACGATCAAGCTTCAATATGGCAAAGAAGATTATCAGCTAATTGGCCGTGAGTCCTGCTTTGAAGGCTTCTTTCGCATGGAAAAGGTTACCCTGAAACATCGCTTGTTTGATGGTGGCTGGAGCCGGGAAGTCAGTCGTGAATTGTTTATTCGGGGTGATGCCACTTGCGTTATTCCCTACGACCCAATGGAAGACAAAGTTGTGCTGCTGGAACAATTCAGGCCGGGCGCAATACTCGAGGATCAATCACCCTGGTTGCTGGAGTTGGTTGCAGGGATGAATGATGAGGGCGAGCACCCGGAGAATGTTGCACGCAGAGAAGCGCAAGAGGAGGCGCGCCTGGAATTAGGCGAACTTGAAAAAATTTGTGAATACTTGGTCTCGCCGGGCGGCACTACAGAGAAGGTCTATCTCTGTGCTAAAGTCAGTGTTCAAGGTGTTGGTGGCGTGTTTGGTCTTGCTGAAGAAGATGAAGATATCAAGGTACACTGCCTAGACTTTGAAGCAGCTTATAAATTGGTCGAAAATGGCACCATTAACAATGCTGCCGCTATTATGGGGCTTCAATGGCTGGCCTTAAACCGGGAACGCTTGCGAGAGCAGTGGCGCTAGACTAAGGGGAGAGTATTATTTTAATGCGTAAAAAGTATGTCCCCGACTTGGTTCAGCTTGGCGCGACCTTTGAAAGCAACTATAACCGCCTAATTCGTTTGATTCGAATGATGGGCGATGTTGAACGGATTCGCTTCAGCTTACATAACGGCATGTCTTACGTTGGGCAAGTACATATGACGCTTGTTGAGTCTTGTAAATATACCGATACTTTTTTGCTTGA
>NZ_LWEY01000603.1:0-1049 GCF_001634935.1 Oleiphilus sp. HI0043
TGTTTGGCTTTCTTGGTGTTCTTTTTAGTCATGTGCTAGTTCCTTGTGAATTTTGGAACTAGCGTAATTAATTGTTGGGTTTGGTATTATGTGTGCTTGGCTAGACGCTTACAAAGTATCAGAGACCTAGCTCTTTTCAACCTAGCAATTGATAGCATGCTTCGAAGTTGTGATCTTGTCAGACTGTCAGTCAGTGACATAAGTCATGGCGATGGTATTCAATCACGCGCACAAATCATTCAGAAAAAAACGAAAACACCTGTTCAATTTGAAATTACAGCGAAGACAAAAACGACCTTAAATAAACTGATTGAGATTCAGCATTTAGGTTTTAACGATTTCTTATTTCAAAGTCGGTGTAAGAAATCAGAGCATCTATCTACTAGACAATATGCTCGAATTGTTGACTCATGGGTTTCCAGTATTGGTTTAGATAAGGCAGCTTATGGCACTCACTCAATGAGGCGAACAAAAGCTTCAATTATTTATCGTGAAACAAAGAATCTTAGAGCTATTCAGATATTGCTAGGGCACTCAAAAATCGACAGTACTATAAGGTATCTTGGAGTTGAAGTAGATGATGCGCTTGATCTTGCCGAACGAATCCAGGTGTAGATATTTTCCAACAGGTGGATACTAAAAAGTAGCTACCTGTCAGAGATACCAATATTCAGTTGTGAACTTGGTTTTGTTTTTGGTGTAGGTCTTTTAAGAACTCAGGAGCAAGGTCTGCACCATTAGGCCAAACCACAGTCTCTAGCTCAGGATCAACTGAAACTTTAGAAAAAACAGCTACATCTTTTAATGGTAAAAAGACGGTACCTTCCAAAGCTCCTTTTAAGTCAATATTGCCTGAAGTGCCATCATCAAAAGCAACCCAAAGTGTAAAGTCGGAAACGTGCTTTGCTGATTTAATATGAAGCATAATTTGTTACTCCAACGGTGCTATGTAATTCAAAGGTTCGCCAGAGCGAGCTTTGTCCCAATTTTCTTCTAACTCAGTTAGGTGATATGAAATCCATTCTTGAACGAATTTGATAGCTCTGTTA
>NZ_LWEY01000604.1:0-1247 GCF_001634935.1 Oleiphilus sp. HI0043
GTGGGACAGTCGATGCGAATATCGCGGGTACCTACACCCTGTCTTACAACGTTACCGACCTACAAAGCAATGCTGCACCCACGGTTACCAGAGACGTAATCGTTGCCGATAGAACCGGCCCCGTGATTACTCTACTTGGCAGCGCTACAGTTAATGTAGAGCAAGGCGCGACATACACGGATGCGGGTGCTACGGCATCAGATGCCATTGATGGTGACTTAAGCTCCAACATTGTGCTTGGTGGTGCAGTTAATACCAGCGTAAGTGGAAGCTATACCCTTACTTACAACGTTAGTGACGCCTCAGGCAACGCTTCGACGCAAGTCTCGCGAACTGTTATTGTTAGTGACATGACTGCGCCGGTAATCAGCTTAGTCGGCACAGACCCGCTCAATCATGAAGTAGGCACCATATTCCTCGATCCAGGCGCTATCGCCTCAGATAATATTGATGGTGATATTTCAGCAAATATTGGAGTTACAGGCTCAGTAGATGCCAACACTGTCGGCGCTTATATCTTGTCATATAACGCTTCTGATGCAGCAGGCAATGCCGCAACCACGGTTAATAGAACTGTAAACGTTGCCAATACTGGCGCACCAACCATCACCATGTCTGGTGCCAACCCACTTAATCATGAGCTAAATACAATTTACACCGACCAGGGTGCGACTGCATCAGACGTAGTCGATGATGACGCTACGCTTAGCGCAGCAATTGTCACCATTAACAACGTGAATGAAAATGTCGCAGGCACATACACGGTCACTTACGATGTGACAGACTCTGGTGGAAACCCTGCCGCACAACAAGTCCGAACAGTTAATGTCGGCGACTTTACTGCACCAATGATAACTCTAATTGGCAACACAACCGTAAATATTGAACTTGGCTCAAGCTATACCGATGCAGGCTCAAGTGCGACAGATAATATTGATGGCGACCTGAGCTCCAGTATTATTTCAAGCGGAACAGTCAACCCTCTTGCGACTGGAACATATGTAATTAGCTATGACGTAAGTGATGCAGCTGGGAACAATGCCGTACAGCTTACGCGAACAGTAATCGTCACCGATACTACCGCACCGGTTATCACATTACTTGGCTCGGCAAGCATCAACCATGAACAAGGAACTGCTTATAGCGACCGTGGCGCCAGTGCTACAGACAATACTGACGGTGATATCACCGCCAGCATCACTGTATCCGGTTTTGTCGATGCAAATGCCGCTGGCACATACACTCTC
>NZ_LWEY01000605.1:0-982 GCF_001634935.1 Oleiphilus sp. HI0043
GGCACAGATGTCACCCTATCCTTACCCGCTGGTTTGGTCAGCAATCAGGAAGCCAATAAGCAATTAGCTGAAACCGCTCTACCAGCCACTCAAGCACCTATTATCACTAAGGAAACTCAGGTTTCTACCAGCGAAACCTCTGCAAAACTACCCGATTTATCGTTTGAAGGCGGTAGCGAAGAAATGACTCCGCTGATATTTATCGTCGACGATGAACCCGTAAACCTGGAGCTGGTTTCCAGCCTGATGTCACAACAAGGTTATCGATATGAAGTCTTCCCGGATGGAATTAGCGCTCTAGCCAGGCTCAACCAACAAGTACCTGACCTGATATTACTCGACTTTATGATGCCAAAAATGAGCGGCATTGAAGTCTGCACCCTGGTTCGGAAGCAGTTCGACAGCTATGAACTCCCCATCATCATGCTGACAGCACGGCATCAAATATCCGATATTGTCAGCGCCCTGAGCCAAGGTGCCAATGATTACCTCATCAAGCCCTATCATAATAAAGAACTAATCGCCCGCGTAGAAAGTCAGCTAAGCGTAAGAAGGTGCTGGATCGCGAACCAGGAAAACCAGAAGCTTCGCAACGAGATCGCTAAACGAGAAGCCCTGGAAGAAGAGTTATCCGAACTTAATTCGAAGTTGCTTAACGTTCTGGATATTAGTGAAGAACTTATTATCGTCATCAACGAGCAACTCAATATTGCTTACACGAATGATAGAGCGCTACAAGAATTTAGCCACAAACTTGGTGAATCATCCGAGTCCAGCCTACTAGGGCGCCCCATTAGCGACTTCGTTTTGCCAGAGCTACTCTCTCAACTGGAGAAAGCGTTAGTCGAAAAGCCCGATTCGGCCTACTCAATAGACTTGATGAGTGAACCCGGCGAGCAGGCTGTATGGCACGCTTCCATCAAATACGTTAACGAGTCCGGTCAACCTTATTTAGCCTTGGTTATCGACCAAAGAGAACTGT
>NZ_LWEY01000606.1:0-971 GCF_001634935.1 Oleiphilus sp. HI0043
GTCAATCAGAAATATATGGCTTGTCATTACGTGTTACCAGCCCGGGAAAGTATTCTAAAGTGTTTAACAAGGTAAGGCCTAGTAATAAGGTACTTCTAAGAAGGGAACCTATGTTTGCCTTTAATCGATTGGTTAAGTAAGTAGATGTTATTTATGCTACCTGTTTAATGCAAGTCGATTATATCAGAAAGTTAAACGGGTCACTCAACTGAGTAAAACGAAAAGAGAGAAAAGAGGGGTAGTACCAAAAGGCCTGTATTTAGTGCTACCCGCTAAGCAAGTTTTGAGTTAGTCTATATCTGCTCAGATTGAAGGGCAATAACAAAAAAAATAGAATAACTTTACCATATTTGAGAAGGTTGCTTAGGCTATGAATTACTCTCTTGATGAAATGGCTGTGTTTGTAGCGGTTGTCGATAGTGGCAACTTCTCCAGTGCTGCGAAGAAAAGTGGTATTCCTGTTTCTACTATTAGTCGAAGAATTTCTGATCTGGAAACACGCTTAAATGTACAGTTACTGTATCGTACCACCCGGCAGCAAAAGCTGACTGATATCGGCGCAGTGTATTATGAACACTGCAGTCGCATGCTTCAGGAGGCTGAAACAGCAGAGTTAGCTGTTCAGAACTTACAAGCCAAGCCTTCAGGAATATTAAGAGTGACTTCGCCTTACGCCTATGAAGACCCATTTATGTCTGAACTGATGGCGAGCTTTATGGAGAAGTACCCCGAGGTTAAGCTTCAGAACCTGGTTAATCAGCGTAAAGTAGACCTGATTGAAGAGAAGATCGATTGTGCGATCATTGCTGGTCATTTGGATGATTCCAGTCTTGTCAGGCGTGGTTTGGGCTCGGCTGTCGTTGTTTACTGTTGTAGTCCTGCCTACATTAAGAAGTACGGTTACCCTGACAGTATTGATGACTTAGGTGGCCATAAATTAGTTCAGCTGGAAATCCCTGAATGGCTTAACC
>NZ_LWEY01000607.1:0-919 GCF_001634935.1 Oleiphilus sp. HI0043
AAATGCTCAACTTTTTGCGAAAGCTTAACGAGGTCCCTACCCTGGTTAATCAGCCGGCCTCGCTCATCCAGCACTTTAATGTTAAAGCGCAGGTGACTGTCTAGTGACTCAAGATTCCAGGCCTCAATAGGAATAGATATGCTGCCTATAATTTTTAGCTCATCACTAAGAATCTCAAGCAAAGGGCGTGAACTAGCTTCAACCTTTGGCAGTATCTTGTCTACAACATCCGGCACAGGAACAAAGTGCTTTCGCAAAGTTCTGGGAAGCGTTTTGATCAGGTGGATGCATTTTTCACGAAGCAAGCCAGGAACTATCTTCTCGAGTTTATCTACAGTTAGCTGTTTTATTGCATTAATTGGCACCGAGATATTTACACCATCATCTTCAGCGCCGGGTTTGAACTGGTAACTCAGAGGAAAGCGTATGCCATTATTTTCAATATGTTCAGGATATAGGCCCGGATCGAATGAATCCGCATTTTCGCTGCGCAGCTGACCTTTTGTAAACCGTATTAGCTTTGAGTCAGCTTCGCTTGCTTTTTTTGCCCACTTTTCAAATGCAGCACCACTCACAATGTGTTCAGGTAAAGCCTTATCGTAAAGTCCGTATATCACCTCATCATCGACCAGGACATCTTTACGACGCGTGCGGTCTTCAATCGATTCCACTTCATCAATAAGCTTTAAGTTATGAGCGATAGCCTTATTTTTGGTGCGAAACTCTCTCTCTATGAGTCCGGTGCGAATAAATATTTCACGGCAAACTCCTGGGTCAATCTGGCTGTAGTTAACTGGGCGCTGAGAGACAATTTCAAGTCCGTATAAGGTCACCTTTTCTTTGGCAATTATTTGTGCCCTTTTGGCTTCCCAATGAGGTTCGGCATAAGAACGTTTTACCAAATGCTTTGCAAGCGGTT
>NZ_LWEY01000608.1:0-786 GCF_001634935.1 Oleiphilus sp. HI0043
TTCTCTCGCTGCCATAACTTGACTGTAGGTGATCTAAACTCGAATCAGACCTATGCGGTGTCAGTAGAAGTTACTGATATTAGCGGTAATGGCCCAACTCAGAGCCATATTAGTAGAGTTAAAACGCTAGCAGCGGCAGACTTGAACCCTCCTCTAATCGTCGCCGGGCCAACGGTTACTGATATTTCAGATACAGTAGCTGTAGTGAAATGGACGACAAACGAAGCGGCTAGCAGTGCAGTTTCATTTAACGATGGTATTAGTTACCGGGTTCAGAATAACACTGAGCTTGTAAGCGATCATTCAGTTCAGATTACAGGGCTAAGTGCTAATACGCTATATAATTTAACCGTTGCCTCAAATGATGCCGCTGGCAATAGAGCAACACAAACTCGGGAGATCCAGTTCCAGACAGCTTCTACTTCCGATACTGAACCGCCATTAATTATTGGGCGTGCTTTAGTTGAAGATGTATCAAACACTAACGCGATGATTAGCTGGCGTACCGATGAATCATCATCTTCTGTTGTGTCCATTGGCACAGAGCCTGATAACCTAAGCCGTGTCGAATCATCTCCCGGCTTTTCTGCAAAGCACCAATTGAGCGTCACTAATCTCTTACCTGCGAGTACTTATTACTTCTCAGTCGAATCAAGCGACCTAAGCGGAAATCAAGTTCATAGCAACGTTTCTTCTTTTACGACCCAATCGCAAAGTGTCTCTAATGGTTTTGAAATTATTTCACAGCCTGTTATTGAGCGTTTGACGGGTAACAGCATCACTTTA
>NZ_LWEY01000609.1:0-1205 GCF_001634935.1 Oleiphilus sp. HI0043
TCAGCCATTGGTCGGAGACTTAGTGAGCCTATTGGTTGAAGGTAATACCTATCAACCTCATCCTTTTATCACGAGTGAGCTAGTAGTACTGGAGCTTGAGCTGATGGAAGCCGGCCTAGCTTATTTACACCAGGATCTTATCCCGCACTAATAATTCACAGGTCTCTTTGTTAGCCCGGTGTGCTCTTAAGCCGGGATCCATGAGGGTCAGAACGAGGTATCGACGTAGCTGGTTTCCTGGTAAAAACACCTCGGGAATGATGAGTTCGGGGAGATGTTCTACTCTGCCCTGAATTGCACCCATTTTATAGAGGAGCTCTATAGAGAATTATTATTCCTCTGTGCAGCAAAGCGCTCCGTGCCCTCTGTGGTTAAGGGGTTTAATCTTGAAATCAAAACCAAAAAACAAATCCACCACAGAGGACACAGAGCGGCAGGTGGCCTGCACGGAGAAAGCCAAAAGAAGGGTTCTTAAATGAATGACTCCAATTATTTAGACTAAGTCGCGCAGAATCTCTACAGCCCGGTTGATCACTCGCTTGGTGGTATAAAAGTGCGGGGAAAAACGAATACCTCCTCCCCGGTTTGCACAGATTACTTTACGTGACATAAGTGTTTGATATAGCTCAGTGCTGTCCTTCCCCTCAATGCGAAAGCAGATAATGCCACTTTGACGCGCTTGGTTTTTATTTTCAGGAGAAATGAAACAAAGGTCATCAATGGTTTGTAATTGTGCCTTCAGATAGTTCGTTCGTTCGCATATGGCTTGATGAATATTGTCGATGCCTATATCCAGCAGTAGCCCCAAACTGGCATTTAAAGCCTGTACCCCCAGCATGTTGGGGCTGCCACACTCAAAGCGTTTTGCGTCCTTTGCTGGCGTCCATTCGGGCGAGTCGTAGTTGCCGCGCTGTTCGATCATATGCCAACCGAATTGATTGATCTTCAGTGTTTCGATATGTATGCCTTTCACATAGAAAAGCGCTAAACCTTCGGCGGCCATCATCCACTTATGTCCATCGGCAACAATGAAATCAGCATCGATTAAGGTTTGATCGAAAGGTAATGCGCCCAGACTTTGTATGGCATCCACACAAAGGAGGCATTGTTCTGCTTTGCATAGCTGGCTAAGAGACGGGAGGTCAATTGTAATGCCGCTTGCATACTGAACAGAGCTAATAGAAACCAGCCTGGTCTTGGGGCTT
>NZ_LWEY01000610.1:0-1199 GCF_001634935.1 Oleiphilus sp. HI0043
TCATCCAGAGCGCCATCTCCGTCCCAGTCAAAACGCAACCATGGCAATGCAGATAAGTCCTGATTAACTTGAACTTTTCCAGCCCCGCCGACTCCTGGAGCGCTGAAGCTAAAGTTTTCATTTTGCGCATCATCGAGAGGAGCATTCACACTTAAGGTAGTTAACTCTGAACCCACAAGAATATCTTCTAAGCTCGTAGCACCACTACCTAAAGGTGTAACAGTTGGAACAACTGCGGTACATTGATCATCAGTATGGGCAACAAAGGTTCCGGCGCTAGAATAATATTGGGGGTAAGCCTTCATTTTTAACGCTTGAGTATCAGGCCCATAGGCATTCTCCATTTTCCACCGTCCTTGCCGTAATTCTGAGCTAAATTGGAAACCAAGCGCTGCTAAATTACTAGTGCCTGTCACATCATCATCGTCTTCCAAAGTAACGACCAAATCAATATCTGCGTCAAAAGGAACGATATTGGTCCCTGCAGGTCGATCATAACTGAAGTTAGGGTTACTAGAGTGGATAAGTAAGCTAAGCGTTCCATCAATATCTGTTGTCGCACCATAACTTATATCTCCAACTGGCGAGGATAATGTCGCCGCCGTCGCTGCATTATCGGTATAGCAAAAACCCTTAACGCCTACACTACCACCACAAGACTCATCTAGCTCCAGGTTTGCACCCAAGCGCCAAAAATCACCTTCATAGTTTTGTGTAATCGTGCCATCAGCACGTACAGCACTTATCGTCAATTCAGGGACAGTATTCCATTGAAAGGCCTGATTCATATAAGTGAAGGGCGATAGTCCAACGACATTACACGCTGGGGCAAAATTTCCTCCTGTGACGGAAAAGCTCACATCAAAACGATCAGGGATAAACCGACCAACATTACCACTTGTACCACCGCTGACGACTTCACCCGCATAATCGGGCACGGCATAGGCTTCCATAGTGAAAACCCCCACCTCATCTATTTGTTGCGTCACCGACACAACACCATCATCTGCCAATGTAAAGGCCACATTGCTCTCGGCAACATTGGCATTAACACCACTTAGCGGTGCAATAAGATTACTACGCAACGATATTGGAGAAGGACTGATATAGCTCTCAGCCGTTGTTGCGCTTGCATCCGCGCAGACAGCTCTAAGCTGCTGAGTAAAATTATCACCGACCGTTGCAAACTCACTGCAAGA
>NZ_LWEY01000611.1:0-614 GCF_001634935.1 Oleiphilus sp. HI0043
TGGGGCTCTCGTATCTCGTTTCTTTTTTTCTGCCTTATCGGAAGCAGGACTTTCCACCACTTCCGACTGATTGTGCACAGGCAAATAGAGATCACCCTTTTGGCCACAGCCTTGCACCAGTACCACACATGACATGATAAAAAGAGGCGTAAGTTTTAATCTCATACGTTTACTCACACCTCGAAATAAAGGCCGAAAAAGAATAATTTCCGAAAGGCTCATGGGAAGATACGCGTCAGCTGCCAAAAGGCAGGAATTATAACGAGTTGAAGGGCAATTGACTATTTTTAAGTACAAACCCTAACGAGAAGACTGTTTTTGTATGGCTCGATGCAGAGCCTTGTCAGCCTTTGCAAACCAGCGCAATACTTCCAGGGTTTTCGCCGAATCACTGGATGCTACGCTAAATTGAGATGAGTGATTGCTAAGCAAGACCTCCGACACCATAAGCGGCAGTCGGTCAGATACCTGCTGCTTATTAGCATAATGGATAAGCGCTTCATATTGCTGCTCTCCATGCGCGGCATTACTAAACTCCATACCCTGAAAGCTCAAGTCGCAGTTCGACTGGTAGCCTTCACTGCTAACATGAACCTGTACCTCACTCACTGCAC
>NZ_LWEY01000612.1:0-8178 GCF_001634935.1 Oleiphilus sp. HI0043
CGATAATTGGCGTATCATCACCTGGGAACTCATAAGTGTCTAGCAACTCACGAATTTCCATTTCAACCAATTCAAGCATCTCGTTGTATTCTTCTGAACCTGCACCACCACAGTCTTCAGCCAACAAGTCAGCCTTGTTCAAGAATACTACAATGTAAGGTACACCTACCTGACGAGACAAAAGGATGTGCTCACGAGTCTGAGGCATAGGACCATCAGTCGCACCACAAACCAAGATAGCACCATCCATCTGAGCAGCACCTGTGATCATGTTCTTAACATAATCGGCGTGCCCTGGGCAGTCAACGTGAGCGTAGTGACGATCAGTTGAATCATACTCAACGTGAGACGTCGCGATAGTGATACCACGTTCTCTTTCTTCTGGTGCGTTATCGATGTTTGCGAAGTCAACCTTCTCACCACCGAATACTTCTGCACATACACGCGTTAACGCTGCAGTCAAAGTTGTTTTACCGTGATCAACGTGACCAATAGTACCTACGTTGACGTGTGGTTTATTACGTTCAAATTTTTCTTTTGCCATCCGAACATCTCCTCAAAAAATATAGCTCGATTGCGGACACTGCGTCTCGGCCAGCTAGAACCAGCATTGACCACACACAACTTAAATTCAATAAAACCAAGCAATAACACTCATGGAGCTCATAACCGGAATTGAACCGGTGACCTCCACCTTACCAAGGTGGCGCTCTACCGACTGAGCTATATGAGCAACGAATTTATTACTTGGAGCGGGCAGCGGGAATCGAACCCGCATCATCAGCTTGGAAGGCTGAGGTAATAGCCATTATACGATGCCCGCCACATAAAACTGGTGGAGGGGGGTGGATTCGAACCACCGAAGCTTACGCGTCAGATTTACAGTCTGATCCCTTTGGCCACTCGGGAACCCCTCCAGCTAGAATCGTAAAGACTCTAAAGAACTCAAAACAAAATGGAGCTGGTGGACGGAATCGAACCCCCGACCTACGCATTACAAGTGCGTTGCTCTACCGACTGAGCTACACCAGCTGCACACCCTCATTTCGAGAGGCCGCTATACTAAGTGAACTATTTTTCAGATGCAACACTTTTGCAAAAAATTTCTCTCTTCTTTGCACCTGTTGATAACAATGCAGCAATTTCGTCTATTTTCTCTTGGTTTTCAGCAGCATAATCAAGCCCGTACTCCAACCAAAAACTCGTTTCAGACTTCTTTTTCTCGAAAATGCTTGGCGCCATACCACTTTTCTTTACTTTTTTTGCTAACCCGCGCGCCAAATCTATATTTTCAAACACCCCTAAAGAATAAGCCCCACTTAATTCTCCTGAAGAAATCTTATACGTGTCGACCTTAATCTCAAGCAATCTTTGCTCTAGATCTTCAACAACATCTTTCTTCGCGATATACACCCAATAAGAGGGCGCCTTATCAAGAGTTTGACCTACAATCTGAACCTCACCAGTCCCCGGAAGCACTCTCTTTTTTTCCAATTCCAACTCAGCCCTATTATCAAAAGGCCCCAGCAACTCACAACGCCTCGCTATTGCCTGTTTATCGCCACCCGACGATGAAATATCCGACAACAATACTATACGTTTTACTGCCTTATTTTCCTGAAATTCTGGACTCACACCCTGCTCTCGATGCTTCACCCACTGAAAAGCAACCAGACCTACATTCACAACCAATAACGCTATAAACACCCACTTCATTAGTGTAGCTCCCCCTCAAGCCTAGATCCGAACAGCCCAGCCATCCCCTCAAAGACCAATACAGGCCTCAATTCGTAAGCCCCCACGATAAATCCGGCGATATATTTAGCATCACCACCCGTAAGTATTACCTTGTTAATACCATAGCCCTGACACTGTGACTCTAAGTAGCTTATAGTTTGACTCACCATAATATGAACACCATTAACAACACACTGCTCAGTATTCCTGCCTGGAGATAATCCACACTGCACATCATCATCTAATACAATTTTCGATGTCCCCGCCACAAGCGAATCCTGCAACATTTTGCAACCTGGAAAAATATAGCCACCAATATGCCGTCCATCTCCGTCAATCAAGTCGGCCGTCAAGGCACTACCGCTATCGATTACCATACAAGCGCCTTGATACAGATCGCGCACGGCTGATATTACCAGGCAGCGATCAACCCCCAACCTTTTCACCTCATCGTAAGCAAATTGCTGCCCGCTCATATCATCATGAGAAATCGCATAAATCTTAACATCCACCATACGCTGGAGCGCGTCAAGCAGACTATCTAGTACTTCAGACACCCTAACAGATGCTACCAGCACCCTATTAAATGACATGCCACCCAACTCTGCTGCCAGCAAAGCAGGATCAAGCGCCGACAACAACTCCTCTCCCGACCTTATGATTTTATTATTTTCAGCTAAACACCACTTGATCCGTGTGTTGCCGCAATCTAATAGAAGCATCAGCCTAACCTCACCGACACCTCACCTGCGTTAACCGCAGATAGTGCTCCATCAACCTCTAATAAGAGCGCGCCAGATAAGTCAACTCCTCGCGCAATACCAACTATTGCACCACTGTTGATTTCAACCACTTTACCCGCTAAAGCATCAAATTTGTTCCAATCCGACAAAAAATCCTTAAAGCCACCCAACTTAAAACGCTCTAAGTCACAATACAAACCACTCAATAAGTTGCCAGCTAGCTCATTCCGACCAATATCCGATACTTCGGACAAAGCTGACCAAGCCTGCTCAATCACTTCCGCATCCTCAGGCTTCATATCAACATTCAAACCCAGACCAACCACAACCCGCCAACTCGTTGTCGCCTCTCCATGCAACTCAACCAAAATACCTGCTAACTTTCTTCCACTTAACCAAACATCATTCGGCCACTTTAACTCAACGCCACTAACACCAAGTGATGCTAGCGTCTTCACAACAGACAAACCAACCACCAAACTTAGCCCCGATAGAGCTTCTGCCCCACCATCAAGATTAAAAGCAATACTAAGATAAATATTTCTCGCAAAAGGACTAACCCATTTTCGGCCACGACGACCTTTTCCGGCCGTCTGATATTCTGCCAAGCAACTCTCGTATAAATTTCCTTCGAGTTGCTTTTCCAATAAGTGAGTATTTGTTGAATCGGTACTTAAAAGCACCTCAATAGAGATATTTTCGACAGCTTGAGCTGCCATATACGACTGAATAGATTTACCACACAATAGATCAAGCGGTCGCAACAAACGATAGCCGCGCCCTTTTACTGACTCCAAGGGTAAACGCAACTCCTCCAATTGACCTAACGCTTTCCACACTGCAGTTCGGCTTACACCCAAAGTACGACCAAGGTCCGACCCTGAATGGAATTCACCATCCGACAAGAGATTTAAAATAGAACGGAGTTCCATAAGGGAAACCAAAAAGAAATGAAGCCGCGATTATAGCGACTTCGAAAGCATTATCGCAATGCCATCCTTATTAAGGCAAGAAAATGTAAGCGCCAGCTTTAATCTATTGGCGTAGCAGTAATATCAGTTGTGATATTAAAGTTCTGTAGCTTCATTCCGTATAGCAGCGTTGACTCACCACCGACAGAGTGGCTGAGATTAACTCTTTCAAAATCAAGCTCTTTGAACTGCGTATTTGTTCTCATCGCAACACCTACCGGTCTATTTGCAATATCTGCAGCAGTCATATCTGAAGGAGCCTTGTACTCATAGGAGCCATCAGGCAACATAACCTTTTCCCAACCCTCTTCACCGTAGATATTATTACTATCGAAGCCTGTCGACTTCTTAATAACCGGAGCGCGAGCAATATCCATGTTGTATTCTGTCTGAATCCCAAAATCGTCAGACAAATTGTTCCCGTCATTGGTCGTATAATTATCAAATATTAACTTTAGACCCGTTCCCTTATCGGGCGAACCAGTACCCTCGCCATCGCGCCCGACATGCCAAGTTAAGCGATTTCTCTTTCCTTCAGAATCAATCTTCGACTTAAAGTGCCGTTTAGATGTTATTGTTAAGCCCTGGTCCCCACGATTTTCCCAGCGCCCGTTATCAGCAATACAATCACCCTGGCTAGCTCCGACACCACCAATACAAACATCTCCAGCACCACCAGTTGATATCAAGGTCTCAGAACCAGCATGATAACTCTCTACTACAAGCCCGCCAAAGCTAGCGTCAGCAGTGCGTTCACCTATTTTAAAGTCTGTAACATCCAACCGACTCCAACTTTCACCTTCATAAATCTTTAATCCGTCACTTGTGACATCTAACATCATGTCACGCAAGTGCACATCATAATTCAGCCCACTTAACCAGATTCCATTCCCAGTCCCGTCAGCCTCTAAATAGGAACCCATAATGCCATCACTAATTGATATATCGGAATTTACTGTAATTCCTTCGCTGCCTTCTCGCCCACCAGCCCCAAGTGTAATATGGCCATTAAGCGTTCCTTCCAAAGAAGGTGAACCTAACAAACCAGGAAGCCCCTGCACTCCCTGTGCAGACCCAAGCTTCTCATTCTTTAAATCCTCTTTATCCCCGGTACTCTCAGCAACCCGCACTCCCTCAATTTGATAGCCAAAAGCAAGATCTTCAAAACCAAGCCTTAGACCATCAAAAAACACGTCATCATTTGGCAAGTCTGCAGTAATATCGATAGTGATATCTCCATCAACATAAGCAGAAAGAGAACTCAACATCAAAGAATAACCATCATCGGTGTATACAAAGTTAGATTGATTTGTGTCACCAGCGATACTTAATTGAGTATCAAGACGTAAACCTTGATTGCCAGCCTCTGTATTACCGCCAGCTTGAACCAAGATTTTGTTGGTTCGACTAACACCACCCCAAACGGAGTCGGCGTAGGTCAAAGCAATATCGAAAGAACCTAGTGACTTTAATTGAACAGGGTTACCCGCGACATATTGATCAATATTTGTTTTAGTTTCACCCAAAACAAAATCCTGAACATGCAGATCTATCGCTAACTGTTCAAAGGCTAAAGCCAAGCCCACACCATGATAAGCGTCACCTGAATCCTCATCATCCAAAATATCTAGCGTCATGTTGACCAAATCTGTTGACCCGGTAATACCCAAAGCACCTACCCAGTAACCTGTATCTGCCCAGTCAGTATCATCACCCCACGCTACATCCAAGCGATTAAACTGGTTCGATGAATTGATCGTCATTCCTGTAAGACCATCAGCGCCGCCCGCGGCAATTAACAAATCAGAATTAACATCCATATTAATCCACAAGCTACCGTAACTTGCTAAAGGCGCGCCCGACGTAACATCATTAGTTACCCCGTGATTTAACGCGTTATTACTATACCTAATGGCATCTACACTTAGCTCTGCCTTTAGGTTAGGCATTGATAAGTTAAGCTGTCCTGCCTCGGTCACCCCAAACACCGTACCCAAAGATTCGACATCCAAACTTAAACCATCCAAGAAAAACTCATTGCCATTAGTGCGATATCCTAAGCGCCCATTTTCGACGGTAAAATCAATATCATACAACCCACCCAAAACATTGTTAGCACCGTGTCTTGTATTACCTCTGTTGTGCACCAAGATAGAGCCATCAATCTCGTAGTCAATAAAGAAGCCCCCTATACTCGGATCTGTTACAAGTGAAGGCAGGCCCGGCGCATCAACAAAACGAATTTCCTCTATTTCGAACCTTGCGACATTTCCAGAAGAAAAGGCAAACTTTATATCGCCGTTATCAAGAATATCAAACTCTAATCGGTGCTCTGCCAACTGCCCAGGATCTGCAGCAGAGCTCATCTTGACACCCTGCAACGCTATACCCAAACCATCATCAAAATAGGCTATCTCACCCACTGAAAACTTCGATTCTAGGTCAACAGTGATTCCCGACTGCCCACTTACACCCGACAAAAACTCATCACCAAGTGCTTTTAGCTCCGCAGCGCTTATTTGTGGGAGAATAAAAAGCATTAATGTTATTGATAGTCTATTTATCATCCGTAATTCCTAAGGCGTTGGAAAAACCAACAGGTTACCCTGCAAAGTGAGATCACCACTCATCTCGACAGTCATTAAGTCGACCTGCTGATAGTCTGAACTATTACTTGGACGGTCTTGGTTTGCAGTCGCGAGCGTATACTGGAAGTCGTTCATGCGTATACTCTTAGGCAAGCCAATTTCGATCACATCCCGATTAAATAGCAGACCGTCACCACCAAAACCATCTGCAATATCTCTCAGTCTAAACGTAAGACCTTCAAAAGAGACTGAGCCTTGAATATTATCAATCGCAAACCAGCCTCCATCATTCTGAGTCTTAAAAGCTAAGCGCGCCCCACATACTTTTTGACTATTTGAACAATCTCCAAAGTAACCATGGCTGTCAGAGTCATTGAACGCCCCACCCTCTTCGTTGATTGAAACTTCACCTGTTAAATAAACACCACTTTGCCCTGTCACCTCTGATAGATCTGAGTCATCAATACTTGACATCTCTGCATTAGCGAGCCCGGCAGTAAGCATAAAAATTAGTACCCGAAACAACATAAATAAGCCTCTAGTTAGGATCCAAGTCCCGAAATTTAACATCCATATACTGGACCAATATCCCTTCAATTCGCTGCTCGCCTAAACTTGTACCACCAATGTCTAAATCACCGACAATGATATTGCTACGATACTCACCATTCGTATAATAATCGTGAAAAAAGTCATGCGCTGCGACAGCATCCGGGTCAGCTAAATCGTATGAACCATCAACAACATTAATCTTATCCATATATGGATGTGTAATTTTCGCTATTTGAAGAGTAAGCCCACCGCTTGTTGGTAGATTGCTAGATCCATCTACCCCGATGTATAAGGGCTGGAACGTGTGACCTAAAGCCAACTCCATTTGGAAGTTGGACATTTTAATGCTAGATGAGCAACCTTGATTAATTTGCTCACAAGTACTTACCTCAATGGAGGGAGAATAAAAGTTAAGACGAAACTCTGCTGCCATACGCTCTTCCCCGTCATCGCCCCACAAGCGCAAGTAAGACCCGTCAAACACGGCACTTTCAACATTGATGTTTAAATTGCTTGCAAGAGCACCATCATTAATTTCAAGTTCTAAGCCAAGATCTGGCCTCTCCCCATTTACCCATTCAGCAGATGAAGGTCTACTAGAACACTCCCCACCTGCAGCACCAGTCAAACAGTCATAACCTTGAGCAGTATCTAAAACCTTCCTAGGTGCCGCAAATTCAAGTACCGCCTCTCCGGGTAAGCCAATATCAGGGTCATCACCATTTAATAAATCAATTTCGTATGGGTTAGTTAGCCTACCTAGATTTACACCCTCTAGAGTCTCCCCATAATTACTACCTGCACGCGCGATATACATTTGATTAACGTTGATTACAACGTCTTCTCCAGCACTGTTAGTTACACCACTAATCCTGAATACCTTGCCTTCGCTTGGATTATGGCCGTGACTGAAAATAAAGTCATCCATCACTAAACCGATGCCTTGGCCATCGACCTCAGATAAATCACTGTCAGATAGCGACTGCATTTCTGCATATATCTTCGTACTACTAGCCATCATTAGCGATAGAAATAACAAAGCAATTTTGTTGTTTGTAGATGCATTCATAGTTGAAATCAGCGTCCTGATTTATTAGAAGTTAGGGAAGTATACCCAATAATTAATTAAATCATGTCTTGCGAGTCAAAACTTTACAGTCGTTCACAAATCAAACAACAAGATAAGAACCTGCTCACATAATTAAAACGAAAGTGAGTTACTTACAATACTTTCTTCCAGGCAATAAAAAACCCCAGTAGGACGACCTACTGGGGTTTCTAATAGAAGCCTGACGATGACCTACTCTCACATGGGACCTCCCACACTACCATCGGCGATGCTTCGTTTCACTTCTGAGTTCGGGATGGGATCAGGTGGTTCCAAAGCTCTATGGTCGTCAGGCAAAACTTCGGTTGCTGATACTTCATCAACAACACTTAATTCTGCGTCTTTAACAATAGCAAGTAATAGCTAATTTAATCTCTGCTGTCTAACGAAGACTCATATCCAATTTGCGTTACCCGTCGTTGTACGAATAATCATTCACTATAAAACCACTTGGGCGTTATATAGTTAAGCCTCACGAG
>NZ_LWEY01000613.1:0-745 GCF_001634935.1 Oleiphilus sp. HI0043
AAGACCCGGACTTACAACGAAAAGTGACTCCCGACTTCACCATAGGCTGTAAGCGGGTAATTTTATCAGACACGCTTTACCCAGCTTATTGTCGAGATAATGTCACCTTATTCGATAAGAATAATGGCATAAAAGAAATCACCGAGAAGGGTATTGTGACTCAGGACGGTGTCGAGCACGAGCTGGATTTGATTGTCTACTCAACCGGTTATGATGCTACTGATGGCGTGATCTCATATCCGGTGGTGGGTAAAGGCGGTAAGACCTTAGCTCAGGCATGGAGTGACTTCCCCAGAGCTTATTTAGGGACGAGTGCGCCAGGCTTTCCAAATTTGTTTATTGTCACAGGGCCTAATACAGGCATTGGTCATACCTCCGCTTTGTTTATTATTGAGTCGCAAATGAAATACATCATGAACAGTATTTCGGCGCTTAAACAAAGTGGCAAAAAAGTGATCGAAGTCAATGTAGATGCTGAGGAGAAATATACCGATTTAATTCATCACGAGATGGCCAAAACGGTTTGGCAGCGTGGCGGTTGTAACTCTTGGTATAAGAGCAAGAGCGGAAAAGTGATTGCCATGTTCCCGGGGTTTAGTTTTACCTTCAGACGCTGGGCTAAGAAATTTAAACGCCAAGATCACTCTTTTAACTCTTAAGTAGTAAAAACGATGAAAAAAATAACAAGTTTTAAAGACAGGGTAGTGGTGATAACAGGGGCTGCCTCGGGTATGGGGCGCGCCTA
>NZ_LWEY01000614.1:0-932 GCF_001634935.1 Oleiphilus sp. HI0043
GCAATAAGATCGAACTCGGATTTGAGTGCTTCAGAAAGTAGACGTAAATTGATAGGTTCATCATCAACTATCATAATGAGCGGCTTGCTCATAGATATATCCTTTTAAGTAATTGTCCTAGAGTGCCTTGGTGCTAAAAACTATGCTATATAAGTATGCAGAGGATAGATCCGATGTCCAATAATTGCTGTTTCAATAAGTCGTGTAATTGATAAAGACACACGTTAAAATCGACAAATTCACTAAAATATAACAAAAGGCATAAATCATAAATGAGTGAACATGATTCTTCTTCCATCTTGTCATTAGTCGAAGCTCGTATTTTGGGGGCCTTGATGGAGAAACAGCTAACCACACCCGATGTCTATCCTTTAACGCTCAATAGCCTGGTGACAGCCTGCAATCAGAAAACTAGCCGTGAACCGGTGATGGATCTTTCTGAAGGTGATGTTCAACAGAGCCTTTATGACTTACAGAAGCGGGCCTTGGTAAAATTTGAGTACGGTTCAAGAGCGGATAAATATGACCAGCGTCTGACGCGTGAATATCATATGAATGACGCAGAGCACGCTATCTTTTGCATGCTCTTGCTGCGAGGCCCGCAGACGGTGAATGAGCTTCTCACCCGAACCCGCAGAATGTATGAGTTTTCAGGGCCAGAAGAACTAATTGCTTTAGTCGATAAGCTGCTAAACAGAACAACACCATTGATGTGTCGCTTACCGTCGTCTGCCGGACAGCGGGAAGATCGTTATATGCACCTGCTCAGTGGGGAGCCTGATATGACGCAAATACAAGAGCCTTCAACACCAGTAAGCGACTCTTCAGCGTCTTCAGATGAGCTCTTCGCTCGAATTGAAGAGCTTGAGAAACAAGTCGCTTGGCTGATGGAGCAGAAGCAGTAAGCAAACACTAATAATAGCGAATAGAGC
>NZ_LWEY01000615.1:0-728 GCF_001634935.1 Oleiphilus sp. HI0043
ATAAGAACATTAATAGAGGAGCATAGCACCGTGTCGAAATATTGCGCGCCAATCACTGATATGAAATTCCATATAAAGGGCAATTCTGCTATCGACAATGACGATGCGGGCTTAATTCTCGACCAGGCTGCAGAGTTTTCAGAGCAAGTCTGGGGCAGCGTCAATCAACATGGAGACCAAAATGGCTGTCGTTACAAGGATGGTAAAGTACTACTAGACCCTAAGATTCGCGACGCATTTAAAGCTTTTTCTGAAGCAGGGTGGATGGGAATCTCGATGCCAGAGGAGTGGGGTGGGCAAGCGCTACCTGAAGCACTTAGCTCAAAGGTATCGGAAATGTTGACCAGTACCAACCAATCTTTATGCATGTTCACAGCGCTCACCAGCTCTGCATGTAAAGCTCTGATTTCATTCGGTAATGATGAATTAAAACAAACCTACCTTCACAACATGGTATCAGGTAATTGGACGGGCACCATGTGCTTAACTGAATCTCATTGCGGTTCCGACCTAGGTGAAATTAAAAGTAGCGCAAAGATTAATGCTGACAACAGTTACGCGATATCAGGTACCAAAATCTTTATCTCTACAGGTGATCATGACGCTAGTGACAATATTATTCATTTAGTACTCGCTCGTATTAAGGGTGCACCTGAAGGTATTAAAGGCCTATCTTTATTTTTGGTGCCAAAAATTTTTCCAGACAATAATGAATATAACTCCCTTAG
>NZ_LWEY01000616.1:0-914 GCF_001634935.1 Oleiphilus sp. HI0043
ATATTTTTTGGCGATAACCAAGGCTTCCTTCATGCTATCAATGGTCGCTCGGGCACGAGCAGCACTTATGGTCAAGGTGAAGGGGAAGAATACTTTGCCTTTATGCCTGACGAGCTACTAAGCAACCAAGCAGAGCTGATGGAAAATTCTCAGTCTGTTTCTCATATCTATGGGCTAGATGGTTCGGTATCCGTTTGGTCACACGACAGCAATAACGACCTCGACCTTTACGATGCCGATGACTTTGTCTATGTGTACACGGGCATGCGTAGAGGCGGGAGTAATTATTATGCGCTTGACGCTTCTGATCGTAACTCTCCACAATTCCTATGGGAAATCAAAGGCGGCCCGGGTGGCACAAATGGCTACGAAGAATTAGGCCAGACTTGGTCTAAACCCGTGAAAACAAAAATTAAGATGGGCAATAATATTCGCGAAGTCTTAATTTTTGGCGGTGGCTACGACACCAATCAAGATACAAACACTACACGCTCTACTGACTCTATCGGCCGTGCAGTATATATCGTGGATGCAGAAACAGGCGATAAGATATGGAGTGCGACAGGCTCTAACTTCAGCGACATGCAATACAGTATTCCCTCTAATGTAAAAGCAATTGATGTGAATGGTGATAAAATTGCCGACCAAATTTATGTCGGAGATATGGGCGGTCAGCTCTGGCGCTTTGATATCGACAACGAAAACAGCAGTACGAATTCACTGACCGTAAATGGTGGCGTTATTGCACGCTTGTCTGGCACCGATACTGCAAACAATAGACGTTTTTACCACACACCCGATGTATCTATTCTTCGAAATGATGGTCAAGTCAACCTAGCGATTGTGATTGGTTCTGGCTGGCAGGCGCACCCTTTGGACACCAATGTGGTAGACCGTTTATATCTAATCAAGAG
>NZ_LWEY01000617.1:0-1013 GCF_001634935.1 Oleiphilus sp. HI0043
TCGAGACTTTTGAGTTTCAATTTCGGAGCTAACATAGTCTTGCCACAAAAACACGAGCACGACAGCAACAACAAGGACAGCGATCAACGATGTAATAAAATTCCGCTGCTTCTCGGCCCGGAGTTCTTCTCGCCACGGCCTAAGGTTAATAGAAGGCATTAATCAAAACTCCTCATAGCCAAACCACAAGCAATCATCAGTGATGGTGCATCATTGCTTAACGCAGACGCATTCACCTTTGAGCTTAAGGTCATATCAACGAAAGGGTTAGCCACAATAGTCTTGATCCCTGTTTTCTCTTCAACCAGCTCTACAAGTCCGTTTATTGACGCGACACCGCCAGCAAGCACGACATAATCGACTTCATTATATTGGCTTGAGGAAAAGAAGAACTGTAATGAACGGGCGACTTGTTGAACGACTGCCTCTTTGAAAGGAGCTAAGACTTCACGCTCGTAGTCATCTGGCAAGCCACCTTGCTTTTTAGCTAGCCCGGCCTCTTCAAAAGATAAGCCATAACGTCGCTGAATTTCTTCTGTCAGTTGACGACCACCAAATAACTGCTCTCTTGTATAGATCGTTTTGCCATCGGCAAGTACGCTCAATGTCGTCATCGTTGAGCCAACATCGACAATTGCGACTGTCTGCTCTTCACCTTCAACGCCAATTTGCGAACCGACAAGTTCAAAGGATCGTTCAATTGCGTAAGCTTCGATATCGATAACTTTCGATGTTAAGCCACCAATTTCCAGGGCTTCTTCCCGAAGTTCAACATTCTCTTTTCGACAAGCAGCTAATAATATATCAACCTGGTCAGCGCCCGACTCTGACTCGCCAAGCACTTCAAAGTCGATAGCCACTTCATCAAGAGGATAAGGTATATATTGATCAGCCTCGACAACGATCATATTTTCCAGCTCAGACTCGTTAAGCCCACCCGCCATTTGTATGGTTTTGGTGATAACAGCTGAACCCGCAACGGCAGCAGAAGCTAATCGACTATTAGCACGCGA
>NZ_LWEY01000618.1:0-502 GCF_001634935.1 Oleiphilus sp. HI0043
CGAATGGTGAAGTAAAACCTGGTGATGAATTTGAACTGGGCATTACTTACTGTATCCACACCCTTAATGCCAATGGACCAACAGGCTTTGATCATGTAGAGAAAAGCTGCATTAATACGCATCCTTGCTACGAGGCTTTTGGCCTGGAAAGTTATATTGGTGTGCCGCTAATCGTGTCAGGTGAACGCTTTGGTACGCTAAACTTTTCTGGTCCTGAAGCACATGCCAGACCCTTTAGTGATGACGAATTTGAACTCATTCGTTTATTTGCCCAATGGATAGGTAATGAACTGAGCAAACAGCTTGTTGCAGAAGATTTAGCACGTCAGAAGACTTTACTGGAGTCGATGAGTCAGCAGGCCAGAATTGGTGCATGGGAGTGGGACATGCTGGAAGACCGGCTTTACTGGTCACTCATGACAAAAGAAATTCACGAAGTACCCGAAGGCTTTGAACCTGATGTCTCTACAGCGATCAATTTTTATAAAGAAGGTAGAAGTAG
>NZ_LWEY01000619.1:0-370 GCF_001634935.1 Oleiphilus sp. HI0043
TCCTATACTCGAATTATTAAATTAACCTTGATGCCGCGCCAGGCATAGTATGTCGGGTGCCTTAAAGCTTAGCCGCTGTATATCAAGCGTTATAAAAAGGCTGTGATTAATTAGTGAGTATTGTATTGACCTTATTAAATAATGTTTGGCAGGTATAGATCATGGATCAGCTAGCTGAACATATTCTGGTGCTAGACCCTCATAAAGAGGACTTGTTACGCTTGGCAGATTATCTGTGTGCCAAGGGCTATCAAGTAAAAACTGCATCAACGATCGATAACGCAAACGAGTTATTGGCAAGTACTTCAGTAGATTTGGTGTTTGCTGATGTAACCAATGCCGATATTGCTCACTTATCATTGGGTCAGGC
>NZ_LWEY01000620.1:0-1213 GCF_001634935.1 Oleiphilus sp. HI0043
ATGGCTTCAAGACTCTTGCTGAAGGTCAGACTGTAGAATTTACAGTTGGTACTGGTCAGAAAGGTCCACAAGCTGAGAACGTTACTCCTATGTAATTTCTCTCGATGAGCATGCTACCCTCGTGGTATCAGCTTATTGAAAAAGAGCGCTTTTTAGCGCTCTTTTTTTTGCCTGTAAAAAATGCAGAGTGAGCAGTTCGCATGAGAGTGCTTGACGCCGAACTCCTAATAAACTCTTGGTTTAGCGTGAAATCGAGGGCTATGAGTGGTATCTTTTCGCTTTTATCGTGAAGGGAAGTAGGTATGAGCTCCAAACTGAGCGGCAAAAAGATATTACTTGGGATAACCGGCGGTATCGCAGCTTACAAATCTGCAGACCTGTGCAGGCAGCTCGTTAAGGCTGGCGCACAAGTACGTGTTGTGATGAGTAGGGGAGCTCAGCAATTTATTACCCCACTTAGCCTGCAGGCTTTGTCTGGTAACCCCGTCCAAACTGAACTGTTAGACTCCGATGCAGAAGCAGGAATGGGTCACATTGAACTGGCAAAATGGCCAGATCTTATCTTGGTTGCTCCAGCCACAGCTGACTTTTTAGCGAGATATGCTCAAGGTATGGCGGGCGACTTGCTTAATACTTTGCTGTTGGCTAGTACTGCTCAGGTATTCCTGGCGCCTGCAATGAATCAGGCTATGTGGTTGAACCCACTGACTCGGCGGAATATTTCTGAATTGACTAAAACTCTGGGGTCTGCAGTGACAATCCTGGGGCCAGCACAGGGAGAACAAGCCTGTGGGGATGTCGGTCCTGGCAGAATGTTAGAGCCCGCGGAGCTGTGTGAGTCGCTAGAGATATTAATTACTAAAGAACCATCTAGCTTATTGGCTGGGCGTAAGGTAGTGATCACTGCCGGACCAACACAGGAAGCGCTTGACCCGGTCCGCTATATTAGTAATCACAGCTCGGGGAAAATGGGCTATGCACTTGCTGAAAGTTGTGTTCGTGCAGGGGCAAAGGTTACCTTGGTTTCTGGCCCGACAAAACTTGACGCGCCCGATGGAGTTGAGCGTTTGAATGTATTGTCAGCAGTAGAAATGAGGGATACTGTTTTGGCACAGCTTGGCGGTTCAAATAATATTTTCATTGCGTGTGCAGCGGTGGCGGACTACAGGCCTCAGACGATACAAACAAAGAAAATAAAGAAGAAGCCTGATGA
>NZ_LWEY01000621.1:0-1012 GCF_001634935.1 Oleiphilus sp. HI0043
CCTCTTATTGTTGCCTGTAGCTCTGATGGCACGGATCCTGTTGTAGTTGACTTACCTTTAGCCTATATAGAAAGACCTATAGAAAACGATGAGGGCGAAGTTGAGCCAGATAATGCGGCTGAGCCGCAATCGTTTCGTCCTGGTGCTGTTTTATACCTAAAGCAAAAAGCATCACTTGATGCTCAAACGGTGGATATTTCTTCGGCAGCCTTTGCTGATGAATCGTTCTTAAACGACGACGGTGAGCTGCTCTACGATGTACGTGACCTCAGTACTTCTTATGATGGTAAGAAACTACTCTTCTCGATGCGTGCGCCAGAGATAGAGAATGCCGATGAAGAAGATCAGCCTACTTGGAATATCTGGGAATATAATATAGAGAGCAGCACGCTCCGCCGTATTTTTGATAGTACGCTGAATGTCAGGGCTGAAGATGGGCATGATATTTCACCCAGCTACCTTCCAGGTGATCGTATCTTATTTACTTCAACGCGCCAGACGCGTGCCAAGGCTGTTTTATTGAATGAAGGTAAGACGGGTTATCCTGCACTTGATGAAGAGCGAAATGTACACGCCTTTAACCTTCATATTATGGATGGTGATGGACAAAATATTCAGCAACTTACCTTTAACCAAAGCCACGATCTAGACCCTATCCTGTTGAATAACGGCAAAGTCCTGTTTTCTCGTTGGGATAACGCGGGGCAAACACGAAACAATGGTGTTAACTTATACGAGATTAACCCCGACGGTACAGGCTTGAATTACCTCTATGGCCGCCATTCCCATGATTCAGGTGAAGACGGTGACCAAGTTCAGTTCTTGAAACCTAAAGAGTTAGAAAACGGTAATATTGCGGTTTCATTTCGTACCTTCGAAAGCGCTACGTTTGCCGCACAACCTCTCGAGATTAATTTGGATGAATTCATTGATGCAGACCGTGCCATCGATGGCAGTGACGCAATTGAAGGGCAGGCGCAAGTCGCGATTATTGACGGGGTCACCTCAAGTG
>NZ_LWEY01000622.1:0-734 GCF_001634935.1 Oleiphilus sp. HI0043
CATAAGGCACTGGTTGCTGGTCTAGAAGCGCTCGGCATTGAAATGCTAGTGCCTAAAGATATTCGCCTATCTCAACTTAATGCAGTGAAGATTCCAGAAGGTATTGATGATGCGACTGTTAGATCAACACTACTTAACCAGTACGACTTGGAACTTGGTGCAGGGCTAGGTAAGTTTGCTGGCAAAGCATGGCGAATCGGCTTAATGGGCAATGGCTGTAATCGTAAAAACGTTGATTACTGCGTTAGCTCTTTAGGCGCGGTGCTTAACGAACTTGGACATAGCTGCGATGTCGACGCTGCAATGTCTGCAGTAGAGAATGCATACCCATAACCCAATAGACAGGGCTAGGGTATGAGTAATCCACTCCTACCCTAAGCTTTGTATCTCAAGCAAAGCGAAATGAAAAAACTCCTTTTGGTCGCCCACAGCCCGTCTGAAAATACACAAGCCTTACAACAAGCTCTGTGCCAGGGTGTCATCAGCCAAGCTCTTGAGCAAGTTGAATTCAAGTCGAAAACTCCTTTTGAAACACAAGCAGAAGATGTACTAAGTGCAGACGCCATTATACTCGGCACTACCGAGAATCTAGGCTACATGAGTGGTGCCCTCAAAGATTTCTTCGACCGTTGCTATTACCCATGCTTAGAAGCGAAACAAGGCTTACCCTGTGCCGCGTATATTAGAGCCGGTCATGATGGCACAGGTACAATTCGTGCTCTCGAAACCATTAC
>NZ_LWEY01000623.1:0-1471 GCF_001634935.1 Oleiphilus sp. HI0043
GCTTGAAGCATTGCGCTACCTGAGCGGAAGCCGCCAGAAAAGACAAGTGGGGCGGTAGCTTACAAAATAGAATGCGCTTTGTATTAGAGGTTTACCGTGCTATTCGTGAAGCCACAGATGATAATTACCCAATTGGCATTAAATTAAATTCTGCTGACTACTCGAAAGGAGGGTTCTCTCATGAAGAATCTATGGAAGTAGTCGAAACCCTTGCAAAAGCGGGAATTGATTTACTGGAAATTTCCGGCGGCACCTACGAAAGCCCAAGCATGGTAGGTCATAACATTAAGGAATCAACACGCCGACGCGAAGCATACTTCATAGAATATGCAGATAAAATCCGCGAGCGCGTTTCAATTCCACTTGTCGTTACTGGCGGCTTCCGCTCAGGTAGCGCAATGCTTCAAGCCTTAAAGAGTGGCGCAACTGATTTTATCGGTTTGGCTCGACCGCTCTCTGTTTATCCCGATTTTCCCAATGAGCTAATAGCAAATCCCGAGCACAAGATTGATATACCGAAACCCAGCACTGGCGTGAAGTTTATCGATAAAATGACCATGCTTGATATTACCTGGTACGAATCACAGCTTGCGAGGCTATCTAAAGGCAAACAGGCCATACCTGATCAGACAGCCTGGATATCTGTGGCTCAGACGCTCTCAGGCCTGGGAGTTCATGCCTTTACAAAAAGGCGTGCTTAGTCGCTCAATCTGATTATTTCGCCTCGATCGATATAGGTTGCCGAGCATTTCCTCATTAGTGGTATAGCTTTAGGCAACCTTTCTTATTTGTAAGGTATAAGCTAAGTGAATAGATATTCAAATTGTATTTTGCAGGTATAATAGCGACTTCGAGATTCTATTTAAGCAGTCATAAACCTCTATGGTTGAGCCAGTACTCCAAATTAAGCAGCTATCTTGTGAACGTGAAGACCGCATTCTGTTTTCCGGGCTAGAGCATAGTTTTCTTCCTGCCACGATAACGCAGCTCGAAGGCCCTAATGGTGCAGGTAAAACAACCTTGCTACGAATTTTAGCTGGCTTATTCACTTCATATGACGGCGTAGTTAACTGGCAGGGCGAAGCTCTATATAAATCCCAGCTTAGTTTCCAGTCTCAGCTTCTTTTTATTGGCCATAAATCTGCCATTAAAACCAGCATGACACCTTTAGAGAATCTGCGTTATCTACTTGGCTTGCGACAAACAGTTGTAGAACAACAGCTATGGAGCGCGCTCAGCTCAGTCGGCTTAGAAGGGTATGAACATGTTCTATGCCGCAATATGTCAGCAGGTCAGCAGCGTCGCGTAACTCTGGCGCAATTATATCTCTCTGAGGCAAAGATCTGGATTCTTGATGAGATCTTTACTGCCATCGATAAGCAAGGCGTTGCCCAGTTTGAAAATTTGTTGTTAGAAAAAGCAATTAGCGGTGTCACAATCATTCTTACAACACATCATCAGCTTTCTTTAC
>NZ_LWEY01000624.1:0-642 GCF_001634935.1 Oleiphilus sp. HI0043
TTGCCTCGTAATACGACTTGGTTTGCCTAATGCGACTTCTATTTGCTTACTATCCAGAGCACTTCCCAACGCTGTGCTTTGCGGGATATTAAGCTCNTGCTGGAAACGTGAAATTTGAGCTTTGCTGTTCGAAACATCTTCAGGAATAAGGAGGTGTAAGCATTCTTTGGCACGCGTCATTGCGACGTATAACAGACGCCTTTCACTTTCGAGCAAGGCTTTGCTTAGCATTTCATCTTTGTAGGTATAGGGCAGGGTTTTGTTGTTGAGACCGGGAATAATGACTTGTTTCCACTCGAGGCCTTTTGCGCGATGAATGGTCGATAGCTGGACCGTATCGGTTTTTTTAGTCTTATGGTTATGTTGCTCGGAGTCTTGTTGTAGCTTAATAAAAAGCTTGAGCGTATCTTCGAGGCTAAGCTTGTGTTGAGCTAGAAAGCGGGCAATTCCCTGAATTGAGGCGACTTTTTCCTCTGCATGATCGTGGCTCAGGCTAAGAGAACGAATCCCTTCATATAATTCAGTTTCATTAAAATAGCTTGCAAAGGTCGCGGCTAAGGGCTGCGGTTTGTTCTCTAGCGCATTCAGTGCTCTTGCCAGCCGTTCTAATTTTATAGCTTGTATACGCTTAATATCTTCAGG
>NZ_LWEY01000625.1:0-1736 GCF_001634935.1 Oleiphilus sp. HI0043
CTGTTTCAGAAAAGCGCCTGGCATTGACCTCCAATGGACACGTTCGGTATGAACTCAAAACCCCGTATCGCAATGGCACAACCCATGTGATCTTCGAACCCATGGACTTCATGGCCAAGCTGGCTGCACTGGTACCCAAGCCGCGCGTCAACCTCACCCGATTCCACGGAGTCTTCGCACCGAACAGCAAACACCGTGTTCAGGTCACACCGGCTAAACGCGGAAAAAAGCCTGACAAACTAGAAGCAGCCGATACTGACTGGCTCGATAAGACCCCTGAAGAGCGGCACCACGCCATGACATGGATGCAGCGACTTAAGCGAGTCTTCAATATTGATATTGAGGTTTGCGAGCACTGTGGAGGGCATGTCAAAGTGATTGCCAGCATTGAGGATCCGGACATAATCGAGCAGATTCTTAAACATCTCAAACAGAAGGCGGCCAAAGCCGATACTAACCATCACAACCAGCCGCCAGAGCGAGCCCCACCACTGACTCCCAGCCTGTTCGGCCCATCGCAGACTCGTTTATTTAATTGACGCTCCTAAGCTCTCAATCCATGTACTGTCAGCCTTTGCGGCAGGCCGGTGGGGCAACTGTCGGCTAAAGATCCATTCGCCAGGCACTTTTCGGTCAAATCGACCAAAATACGACCTTCTTTGGGCGCTGTGAAGCTAAATTCCGGGGCTTAGGCAATAAAAATGAGCAGCAATTTCGGGTATGCTACTTCATCCGAAGGGTGAAAAGGTGCTTTAAACGTCCTATACGCCCGACCATTCGTGGTTCTGAAGCGGGCAGTAAAAAGCGCTATGCCGGTATGGTTGTTAAAAATCAACAACCGGAAATGGTCTTTAAAGGGTTGGAAACGGTTCGCACTGATTGGACAGACGTGGCGAGAGACTTTCAAAAGAATCTTTACCAAATCGTCTTTGATGATCGCGACCCAAGCCAATTTATCAAAGACACCGTGGCGGCCACACTGAATGGAGAACGGGATAATCAGCTGGTTTATCGAAAACGCCTTAGAAGACCGCTCAGAGAGTACGTTAAAAACGTTCCACCCCATGCTCGATCTGCCAAAATAGCCGACGAAAAGAACAAAGCGCTTGGCAAGCCACTACAGTATCAACACAAAGGCTGGATCAACTATATCATCACCCTGAACGGGCCTGAGCCTTTGGACTATCTTGAATCAGACATTGATTACCAACACTACATTGAGAAACAGCTAAAGCCCATCGCGGAAGGCATNCTGCCCTTTATCGGGATGGACTTTGATCGCCTAATAGATAATCAAATGGCCTTATTCTAGGGAACCTAGAAGTAAGTTCCTTAAGGCTCAATGATATTAAAGACACCTCTCGGCTTCTCAAACAACCTGAAGAAACTCACTAAATCCAGCTTACTACCCTCCACCGTCAAATCATCCGAGAACAGGGTTTCTTTGATCCCAGCCTGATCAGTGGCCATTTTGAGAAATAACTCATGAGTCACCTTAAGTGTGGCATCCGCATCACTGACAGGTTCAATTTGTTCAAAATGCAGAACGGCATTTTCAATCCACAAATAGAAATTTACCTGCCTGTCAGTGAAGGTGATATTGATCTTATGATGGCTATCAAAAGCTTCCGGGCCAATTAAACGGGCAGCCATTGATATAAAGAAGTTCTCAAGAGGTGCCTCTCTCAGAACCCCCTCCATCATTGCCACATCAACGCCTTTATCCGGGCCACCAT
>NZ_LWEY01000626.1:0-779 GCF_001634935.1 Oleiphilus sp. HI0043
CTCACTTCGGCATGGGATTGCAGCAGTATTGCAACTTCACCTCCCCCCTTAGAAAAGCCAGTGACTTTTTAGTACACCGCCAACTCGATGCGATTGCAGCCAACAATGAAAGCTACATTAACGAAGCTCAAATAGAAGCATTAAGTGAGAATTCGAGTAAAGCCAAAAGTGCCGTCTATGATGTTGAGCAATGGCTGAAGTGCCAGTATTTAGCTAAGAACAAACAAACCTTAAATGCTACGATTCATCGTGTCTTTTCTTCTGGTTTTCAAGTTCGTCTAGCAGAAACAGGTATTGAAGGATTTGTCTCAACCAAGGAGATGGAAGGGAAGTATAGCTTTAACCAAGACCTGCTTTGCATCACCAACAAAGAGCAGTCCTTCCAACTCGACCAAGCAGTACAAGTAAAACTCAAGCAAATCGACTGGTCTCGTAAACAAATTCAGTTCGAATTAGTTTAGACCGGCTACATCCTGGCCAAATTCTTGTCTGTCCTCAGCAGAGCCATGTAGGATATCTCCTACATGGCTTTAGGTTTTATCCTATTTTTTCCTACATGTGGTTTCCGTAATATACTCATCAAACGGAAGCAACATCAAACGGACTTGTTAGGGAAGGCAGGAGCCAATCTGAAGGATTCAGATAACTACACAGGGCAGTTGTAGATCAAGGAACGATAAGGCAAGGGACAATTGTGCTGCAGGAGCGGCTGAATAACTAAGGACAGTGGCAAAACAAGGATTTGTTCACGGATGTTCAATGGATACAATTAACTGATG
>NZ_LWEY01000627.1:0-711 GCF_001634935.1 Oleiphilus sp. HI0043
TTGTTTTATTCCAGCTATCGATTTTATAAGGACGCAGAAGACGCTGGAGCAAGCCTTAGTTCACCCGAACTCCTTGCTACGCTTATTGTCGGTAGCGCCGTGCTAAGTCTAGTGAGTTTCATCAAGCTTTTTAAAACCCGGCACCTAAGTAAACAAAACACTTCTCCCTTTAGAATGGTGCTTACAGTTCCCATTCAAACCTGGATGCTTCTGGCAGCTGCGTATCATTTTTTTGTCAACGAAGAGCATGCTCCTGGCATCAGCATGTACTTTACTCAGATATTCCAACTGACTAATCTACATCTGACGATCGCTCTCTATATATGGGTCGGAATGCTGCTTAAAGAGACCTTGCTTGGCGCGAAGCTTTTTGATGTCTTTAAACCCTGGAACTTTCCCCCTGAAATACTGGCCTGCATCGCCATCGCATTAATGGCTGTACCAACTGCTTATACAGGGGCCTCAGGTATTATCATTATTGCCATGGGTGCTGTGGTTTATCAGGAGTTGAGGCGTGTTGGTACTCGGCGTCAGCTTGCACTGGCGGTCACCGCAATGACCGGAAGCTCAGGCGTTGTATTAAGGCCCTGCCTGTTGGTAATCGGTATTGCCATTCTCAACAAAGAAGTCTTGAGTGATGATTTGTTTTATTGGGGAAGCCGGGTTTTCATGCTAACGCTTGCAGTGTTTTTTATGTTTGCCATGCTGACT
>NZ_LWEY01000628.1:0-576 GCF_001634935.1 Oleiphilus sp. HI0043
CAACTTGCTTAACAAGTCGCTGCGACTCTATATCAGGTAAAACTCGAACCTCGGCGTGATCAGTATAAAGGCAATAGCGCTGCCAATAAGGGTCATCCATTTCACCTTCACGCGCGTTGTAGCCCTGTTTGTTACCTTCAAATATTTTTCTCGCTTTTGACTCGCCTTCAAATATCCAACTAAAGGCAGTCTTCGGTAGGAATGGCAGTGCTTCTTGCCCTGTTAGCGTAAAGAGCTCTAGCAAACCCTCCATATAAGATTTTGCGTCAGCAGCACTCAATTCAGGAAAGATCGTTACTTGCTCTGCATTAATCAACCTTGACTCGGTTTTTAGCTCAAGTCCCGTCTCGTGACCCGGTGCAACTTGATGGTGAAATAGATAGTTGACCACAACATGTTTTACCCAGCTAGAAAAGAACAACGCTGGCGAACTCCGGCTCAAACTAAACTCGCAAACAGCGCTATCCAGTAGGACTAGTGAACCAACTATGCGCTTACCAGAAAGCTGGAAGTCGATAACCAAAGTTGACGCTTCTTTCGCTAAAGCTCGCTCAATATAGGTAGATAAATCGACAA
>NZ_LWEY01000629.1:0-694 GCF_001634935.1 Oleiphilus sp. HI0043
ACTTCATCAACAGGTGTTTCAGGGCTTACAAAAGGTAGGTCTTGAGCAAGCATTTCGTCACGCACCTTGGTCAGTAGCTGTCTACCCAAGCTTCCTCCAGGGTGAAAGGCTGCAAAGTGCTCAGGTTGAAAGTTTCTTTCTTTCATTAGTGAAACAGCAAGTGCGTCGCCCAAAGCTAGTGTCACCGTTGTCGATGTGGTAGGAGCCAAATTATTTGGGCATGACTCCTTTTCGACAAAAATATTCAAGTAGACGTCTGAATTTTTTGCTAGCGTGCTATCAGGGGCGTTAGCAATCGAAATAATTTTGTTTCCGAAGCGCCGAAGGCTAGGGATGAGTTTGATCACTTCTTCGGTTTCGCCGCTATTCGAGATAAGCAAGATGATATCGCTAGGGCGGATCATCCCTAAGTCACCATGAAACGCTTCGGCGGGGTGAATAAAAAAACTAGGTGTGCCGGTAGAAGCGAGTGTAGCTGCGACTTTTTTGCCAATATGGCCGGATTTCCCCATGCCTGAAACTATTAGGCGTCCTTCAGATTTCATTATCAATGATATGGCAGATGAAAAACTGTTATCAAGAGAGTTTGCGAGATTTGAAATAGCGGAGGACGCTTCGTTTAAGCTGCTAATCGCAGTTTCATTAATATCAGACATTTACACCTACCTAGTAAAGCGGGGTTATAAGGGCTTGG
>NZ_LWEY01000630.1:0-1086 GCF_001634935.1 Oleiphilus sp. HI0043
TACATTGCAAGGGTGTCTATAGCTGTATTATTACTTTACGGTCTTGGTTTTGTGGCAATATTATTGTTATTGTTTTCTCTTTATATCGCAGATAGAAATAACGATGGCCGCTCAATTAACGAGAAAATGGGGCTGTTTTAATCTAACAAGTGTAGCCTGTCTCGCCCCAGCAAAAAGACGCTATGGCTGGACTTCGCTTCGCTCGGCCGCAGCTACAGGCGTTAAATGTTTTTTTTGCCTTAAAGGTTAAGGCTCAATATTCGGCAAGGAATGCACGTTTCTAATCTGGCATCTTTCCGTTTAAATTTTTAGGGTAGGTGGTACGGTTTCCAACTGTTCCGCTCTGCTGTTCAAGCTTCTCAGGCACATTTTTATTTGTAGAGGCTTCGTCGGTGGTGTGTTCCTAGGAAGTCCGGTAAAGTCGCCATCTATGGTGTTTTTGTCTCAAGGCAAGCACTTAGGTTTTAACGTGGTGTTTGGTTTAGTTGGGTGTTCTAAAACATCTAACCAGTTCATCAAACATCACTCCGGCCACAAAGAGACGTGGCCTGCGTTGGACGCACGATAGAGCCGTGCGCCGTTTATAAAAGCGTTATGTTCTCTAGGTGGTCATGGAAAAGGTCGAAATAGAAAACTGGAGCTGGACATTACTCCGCCACAACGAAAACTTTATTTTGTCAGTAGTTTGTGGCTCTGTTGGTATTTATACGGTCGAAGTAGTACTTAGTAAAGCCGAAATAGACCACTATAAGGCCAAAGGTGTTGCATTCATAAAACAGCTTGCGAGTAACATACGTAGTAATCCAGAATCATCAAAAAGCAAAAGCCTTGGTGCTTCGCCCATTGCTAAAGAATTGGAAATCGCACTCAATGAATGGAAATCTAGAAATTAAAAACATAACCAGCAGCACCAACGGACTCCGCAAAAGTCGCATCTTTTTTGTTCCAAAAAAGCAGCCACTTTCGCTCCTCCGTTGTGCTGGGCGTTAGTTGTTTTAATCCCCGAAGATTGAAGGGCTGAATGTATTGTTCTTTTCGTCACATTATTCGGCATTGAATAGGGGCATAATACCCCGTTCTATTTAT
>NZ_LWEY01000631.1:0-820 GCF_001634935.1 Oleiphilus sp. HI0043
GGTTGATTTTCAGCCTTTGGCCAAATACTCGTTTTCAACCAAGGAATACGCCCAGATAGAGAAGCTCGACCAAGAAGCATTTCGAGATCGTTTCTTTTCTCTCTGGACTTTGAAAGAAGCTTATATGAAAGCAGATGGGCGAGGCATGTCTATTCCGCTTAAAAGCTTTTCCTTTCTATTTGATGATTCTAATCGTTATTTGGCGCGTTTTGAGCCGGAGCAAAAAAGCGATTCTGACCCTTGGCTTTTTTGGCAGTTCGAAACAGATTTAGACTGCTTTATCTCTCTTGCTACTCAGTCTAATGGACTTGCTAGGGGGGAATATCGTATCGAAACTAAAGAAATTACCGGTCTCGATAAGGTTCGTGAGCTCAGTTTGCCCCATAGAGAGCTCGCTAATAAAGACTTGTGTTAGAATAAACGATTAGATTCAACCAATAGTTGCCGTGATTATTTTATGAATTATTTGCCTATCAATTACATTGAGCCCGTATTTCGTCCACCTTCAGAAGCTAAGTCTTTGATTCTTCAAGTTACCAATGGTTGTTCATACAATAAGTGCACCTTTTGCGATATGTATACAGCTGAACAGAAGAAGTTCAAGCCCAAAAAGATCGAAGAGATAGAGCAAGAAGTGAGTGCAGTGGCGAAGAGCATGCCGAATGTCGGGCGTTTCTTTTTGGCAGATGGTGATGCAATGACTTTGTCGTTCCGCCGCCTCAAAGAAATACTTGAGTGTATTAATCGCTACTTTCCAGATAAAGAACGTGTTACTGCTTATTGCTTACCCAGAAATATTAAGAAAAAAACGGTAGAAGAG
>NZ_LWEY01000632.1:0-1012 GCF_001634935.1 Oleiphilus sp. HI0043
AACTTAGGTTCTTTAATCAACGGTAGGCTGGCTGTGAGTTTTAGACAAAACATCCAAACATAGTTTAATAGCTTTCCAAAAAAGTCGTTCATAGCGTTAAGTCCTTATTCGACTGCATTGCATAATGATAATAGCTTGTGAGCAAATTGATTCTATTCAGGAGGATGCTCTTCCTTAAAACGGCGCTGATTATCTTCGTTGATAAAATCAGGGAACCATTTTACTTTCGGGAAGAATAGCACTCTTACCAGGCCGATAAGCATCCACATAAAGCACACACTAAAGATGAGACCACAGGCCCAGGTAATGTACTCGAAGTTACCGGAGATATACTTCATTCCCCACCAGGAGATGATGTCTGTTAACGAGGCAATCAACCCAACCGGAAATATCCATTGATAGACCTTAAGGCGACTGAAGTGCATAGAGAAAGGTATACCGATGATAAAGAAGCTGGTTGTGAAGCCAAATAGGTGGGCATGCGTGAAAGCAATCAGCTTGCCTTCACCCATTTGCTGAAAATAGCTGGGTGCGTCACCATGCAAGTGGACTTGGTAATGCGCCTCCATCGCGCCAAACACCAAGGCTATGCCATAAAGTATGACCGCTACACCAATACCCCGCTGCGCCGCGATAGGCAGGTTGTGAAGATCAAACTCCATACCCGTTTGCTTGAATGGGAAAAACCAGTTGATTAAGAAGCAAGAAAAGAAGAAAAAGACCACAAGCGCGATAGGCGCTCCAATGTCTTCCCATGCTGTTTTTTCGGGTGGCACAATGACCAATTCCTCTTCAGCGATAGGCGCATCACTGAAGAAATCAAATTCTGCATTTTCTGCCAAAGCAGGACTCGCCCCCAAGCTCAGGAAACAAACCGTAAACAGTGCTAAGAAGGGTGCCCTGAATGAAGCCGTTAAGGTTAACAAGATGCTGAACAAACTATTAGCTATCAAGCCTTGCATGCTTAAGCCCCCTTCAAGCGAATATAAACCAAGGCACCGGCACGTTTAAC
>NZ_LWEY01000633.1:0-606 GCF_001634935.1 Oleiphilus sp. HI0043
ATTTGCTTTCAAACTGTCTTGCCATCTTGGTAAGTGATACTTTGGCTGAAGAAACTCTTCCAAGATGTTTTACTTCTGAGCCTCGTTGATCTTCGCAATATGCGACTTCGGTGAACTCCTTATGGGTGTCCAATCCGACAAAAATTATGGTATTGTTTTTCATGGTGCTGGCCTCCGCTTATATGGTATGACACATATATTATGGCTCTGGCTTTGCTAACCCACGATAGGAGGTCAGCACTCTTTTGGGACGTGGGGAGTCATTATGTCTAGGTTTCCGAGTGCCCAACAATTAGTGTACACCCTACTATAGTTATATAGACCTTATGTGGAGGTGCTCATGGCACGTAAAAAAACTCAAGCTTACTCTGAAGAATTCCGAAAAGAAGCAGTGAAACGCTGCGAAAAACCGGGCGTCACTCAAGCTCAAGTTGCTAAAGAACTTGGAATTAGCTCCCAACAAATCGCGAACTGGAAGCGTCAATTTATGCGCTTATCTGATAAACAATTCAACTCTGTTAATGGCGTCGATTACTCAAAAAATGAGAGTGAAGAACTTCGTCGTTTAAGGCGAGAGAATAAACAGCTTCAAGAAGAAATGGATTT
>NZ_LWEY01000634.1:0-1315 GCF_001634935.1 Oleiphilus sp. HI0043
ATGGGCAGGCAGGTTCACTTGACCATGCTTTAGCGAGTGACAGCTTAAGCTCACAGGTAAGCGGAGTCACTGAGTGGCATATCAATACCGATGAGCCTCGTGTTCTTGATTACAACACTGAATATAAGAGTGATACTCAAGTAGCGGATCTGTATAGCGCTAGCCCGTACAGAGCTTCAGATCATGACCCTGTGATTGTTGAGCTAGCTTTGAAATCACCGTTAAAGGGTGATTTTGATGAGGATGGTGTTTTGGGCTTTGCCGACTTTTTAATCTTGATTGATCATTGGGGGTGTAGAGATCAAAGCTGCGCTCAATATGACTTAAATAAAGATGGAAAAGTCAACTTCCGAGACATTCGTAAGTGGCTTAAGTGGTACAGGAAGTCACGATAGTTTTCCTATTACCATTCAATTAAAAAAGGCAGCTCGAAAGCTGCCTTTTTTGAACTGTACACACTCTTAGCACAGCACATACTCGCGTTTACCAATACTCAGCTTTGGCCAAAGCCTTAACACTTCTGGAACGGCCATCTATTGCTTCGATCGAACAAGCTGTCAGTGACTGTGCCAGCCACCCTTCTGGCTGACTCAATTCAAACGGAGCCTTGACCACGTTCTCACTAATCGGCTCAAAGCCTACTTTAGAATAATAATTCGGGTCACCATAAGTAAAAACCAGTTCTACACCAAGAGATTGTAGAGACTCAATACCATAGTTAATTAAGGATTGACCTACCCCCTGCCCTTGACAGGTCGTAGCAACGGCAACTGGAGAAAGAATAAAAGCAAGCTTGTCATTTGGGAGAAAAAAGCGACTCAAGAAAATCGCGCCGACAAGCCTTTCATCTTTTGAGGCAACAAAACCAAGTAAATCTTCTTCGTTGGTGCTAGCAATCAAGTCGGCAACTAAGTCGCCAATTAACAAACCCTCTTCCTTTCCCTCAGCCCGAGAAAAGACATCACGAAACAGCCCAATCACTTCTTGTGACTGAGCAGGCGTAAACTCAGCTAAGTTCATAGTGCAAAGTCTCTAAGTGATAGAACGCGAGAATATCGATTCCCCCTATGAAGAGAACATATCAACACTAAGCTTTTTTAACGTATTTCGGTGTCACTTTAAGCGCACCGATTCCTGGGACCTTACAATCAATATTGTGATCATCAGAGCTTTCGATCAAGCGAATATTTTTGATCTTGGTACCGACTTTTACGACAGAAGAGGAGCCTTTGATCTTAAGGTCTTTAATAACGGTAACACTATCGCCATCAGCTAACACTGCGCCATTTGAATCTTTTACAATCAAACGATCTTC
>NZ_LWEY01000635.1:0-583 GCF_001634935.1 Oleiphilus sp. HI0043
GCATTTATCATACGCCAAGTGATAGTCGTGGAAGCGAGTTTTTCCGAGCCCTTTTGGGGTGAGTAGTTTGGCAAAAATCTGTTCCTTCTTGTTGAATTCAAGAAACTCAGTGTACCAGCGTCGACTCTCATAATTGGCTTTGGTTTTCGCGAGCCCTAGCCCTTCAAAGAAGTCGATAGTCTTTAGCATGATGTCGCGCGTTTCTTTGTCAGGTTATTCTTGAGCAAACTTCTTTGGGTTGAGTAGGTGCATAGTGAATTGTCCTTTGCGATTGCTGTGCGAAATATTTGCAAGCCTAGATTAGAGCGCATTGAAAGCGAAATAAAGGTAAGGAAAAGGGCCTAAACAAATTCTAGTTCACGGATCGTCAAAACCAGTAAACAGTTGTGTGGTGGTGCTGCAGTCGTTTGCTTAGTGTATGTGCCAGCTTGATAAACGTGATAGTTGTTCTGGGCATCGCGTGGGTGAATTAATGGGAACGAGTGTGAGCTCCGGGTTCGCTCTAAAATAAAATTATTTATGCTGCCAAGCTGATATAGATCAAGCTTGGCCTTTTGTAGAAATACCCGGGCATTGCTCTGTC
>NZ_LWEY01000636.1:0-1570 GCF_001634935.1 Oleiphilus sp. HI0043
TACCTATGGCAAAACAGAAAAGATGATAGGTAACTGGCTGGCAGCTAATTCGAGTAAACGAGGTGACATTATTCTGGCCTCAAAGATTGCAGGAAATGGCCTACCTTGGATACGCGGGGGTGGTGACATCACGGGTGAGTCGATTATCACCTCAGTAGACGCATCCTTAAAGCGCCTTAAGACCGACTACATCGACCTCTACCAACTCCATTGGCCCAATCGTACCTCGCCTCACTTCGCCAAACATTTCCCTGGTCGAATTTCTTTTACCGATGTAGACCGTCAGGCACACTCCGATCAAATGCTAGAAATTCTTCAGGCTTTAAATGACTGCATCAAAGCCGGGAAAATTAGACATTGCGGTTTATCAGACGACACACCTTGGGGGATCAATGAGTACTTACGTTTAGCTGAAAAGCACTCGCTTCCCAAGATGGTATCAATACAAAATGAGTTTAATCTACTACATACCAAAGACTGGCCTTACCTGATTGAAAACTGTGTTCACCAGGATGTCGCTTACCTTCCCTGGTCTCCGCTTGGTGGCGGCGTATTAAGCGGTAAATATCTAAATGGAGAAAGGCCTGATGGTAGTCGCTGGAGCATTCCACAACGCAATGGTATTTTACGGGACAAGCCAAATGTCGAGACGGCTGTCAGTGCCTATGCCTCGATTGCTAAGCAACTCGATATCACGCCGGCACAATTGGCATTAGCCTGGTGTAATCAGGTCGATGGTGTCACATCAACAATTATTGGCGCCACCAGTTTGCAGCAGCTGGAAGAAGATATCGAAGCCTTTAAAGTTGAGTTATCCAAAGATGACCTGAAGGCTATTTTCAAAGTACTTAGGGAATACCCTTTGCCTTTCTAGCACAAAAAAGCTCTATAAACCCTGAGAAAAGGCGAGCTCTACACTTAGCCCGCCTAATTCAGAATCAGATAATCTTAGCGTCCCGCCGTAGCTCTCGACAATATCATTTACTACAGCTAAACCTATTCCTTGGCCGGGAATCGTAGTGTCCGCGCGCTGGCCTCGTCTGACGAGCTTTGCCTGCTCAGCTTCACTTATCCCCGGGCCATCATCTTCAATGGTGATCCGTAAGGTATTGTCATGGGCCCTTGCATGAACATTAACCTGCGCCTTTCCGTATTTAAAAGCATTATCGATCAAGTTGCCTAAGAGCTCTATCAGGTCACCTTCATCTCCCCTAAAGACTGCGTCGCCGGAGATATCACAAGCCAAAGTCATCGACTTATCATGATAGACCTTGCCCATGGCTGCACAGATTTTATCGCACAAGGGTTTGACTACTACGGCCTTATTAAACGGGGCTGCCACACCCCCAACGGCGCGTGTTAGCTGGTAGGAAAGTATTTTATCGATGCGCTCATTCTGCTCCTCAATATCCTGGAGCCATGAGGTATTGCGCATATCATCAGGTAGGGAGTTTCCCGCCTGATTCAAGGCGCTGCTAATAATGGCAGAAGGGTTTTTAATGCTATGTGCCAGGTCCGCTAAGGTATTCCGATAGCGTTCTCGCTGATGAGCTTCGTGGGAAATAAGACG
>NZ_LWEY01000637.1:0-745 GCF_001634935.1 Oleiphilus sp. HI0043
CAAAGGCTTACCTAATTCATTTTCAATAATCTTTCGAGCCACAGAAAAAGAAAAAGGCTGGGTACGATCTAAGCAGTTTTGAAATTCTTCAACGTAATCTTGAGGAAAGAAAGTAGGCGAACTTGCGATAAACTGCCCTAACTTAATATAGGTAGCACCTAAGTCTTCAAAAATAGATCTTAATAACTTGGGATTGGGTGGCCGTTTACCGATTAACCATTGAGCACCTGTTTTAGCAAGAATGCCTGTAGTCTGACCAATACGAAAAGTTCCCTTCAATGTATCTGTAAACAATCCCATCGCTTTGTCCTTTTATATTACTATCTGAATTACAACGCTAATAATGAAGAAGCGCCTGTTAGAGTCTTCCCTGCCCTACTCTATAAGCGCATCGGCATGATTACGTATAAGTTTCCATCATTCTCTGAAGACTCTATCAAAGCCGATGAATTTGCATTCAATAGCGTCATTCGAATATTTTCACTCGACAAAACATTCATAACATCAATTAGATAGCTAACATTGAATCCAATCTGTAAATCTTCACCCTGATAATCCACTTCCAAACAATCTTCAGCTTGTTCGTGCTCTGGATTATTAGCAAACACCTGCAATTGATTCTCAGACAAATGTAATTGAATTCCTCGAATATTTTCATGTGAAAGAATACTTGCTCGCGTAAACATATCCTTAAGCGAACTTCTATCCGCATACATAACCTTGTCACCACCCTTAGGAATAACAC
>NZ_LWEY01000638.1:0-938 GCF_001634935.1 Oleiphilus sp. HI0043
CATATACCGAGCCCATATAGGCTTGCAAGGTATCAAAAATATCTGATATCGCTACACCATGAACTTTAGCCTTCTCTCTATCAACGTTAATTTCTATTTGCGGTACATTAACCTGAAAGAAAGAGAAAACCTGTGTTAACTCTGGCGTTTGCCAGGCTTGGCCTACAACCTTTTGTGTTTCCTGAAACAAGCGTTCATAGCCCAGGTTTGCCCTATCCTCAATCTGCAGTTTAAAGCCACCAGTAGTGCCTAAACCGATAACGGGAGGCGGAGGAAAAATAACCGTAAAGGCTTCATCTATTCCCATAAACTGCCCCCATAAGGCACCAGCAATCGCGTCAGCACTCATATCAGGTGCTTGGCGTTCGTCAAAATGCTTTAGGGTGACAAAGACAACCCCCTCATTCGAGGATACCGTGAAGCCGTTAGGTGATAACCCGGGAAAAGCGACTGATGATTCTACTCCCGGATGCTCCAGGGCGATCGCTGACATTTTCTTAATCACCGCTTCAGTGCGATCCAAGCTTGATGCATCAGGTAACTGTGCAAAGGCAATCAAGTACATTTTGTCTTGAGCAGGAACAAACCCGGTGGGAGTTGTCTTAAATTGGTGCGAGGTTAATACCATCAAGCCTGCGTAAATCAAAACAACAATCACAGAAAGCCGGATTATGACTTTCAGTAAGGAGGTGTAACCTTCAGTCAAGGCACTAAAAAATTTATTAAACGGGCCAAAAATAATCTTACCAAACAAGGCGTCAATGATACGGCTCAGTCGGTCTTTCTTTGCATCATGGGGCTTTAATAACACCGCGGCCAAAGCCGGGCTAAGAGTTAGCGAATTGAAAGTCGATATAATTGTTGAAGTAGCGATGGTTAGGGCAAATTGCTTGTAAAACTGCCCAGTCAAACCAGAGATGAAGGCTGTTGGAATAAAT
>NZ_LWEY01000639.1:0-1088 GCF_001634935.1 Oleiphilus sp. HI0043
GCGATGAAGTATCCATTATTGGGTGCGATGATTTTTGTTCAGGCCTTGGGTTTATTCCTTTCTACGCTGCACTTGGGTAAGCCTTTGCGTTTCTACCGTGGGTTTAATAACTTGCGTTGGTCACCACTTAGTCGGGAAGCCTTGGGTATAGCCATGTTCTTCGCGGGCCTATGTGGCTATACCGTGTTGTCTGCGATCAATGAATGGTTGCAGTTGGGTATCCTAGATTTGCTGATATCTATTGCGGGTGGTTTTGCGGTGATCTCTGCTTTGATAGGTTTGTACTTCATGCACTGTATCTATCGAATTAAAGCTCGCCCGTTCTGGAATCATTGGCAGGTATTGACCAGCTTCTTTGGCAGTATGTTTAGTGTCGGCGGAATTGTTTTTGCCGTGTTTGCTTGTATTGCTTATTCGCTTCAAGATTTAAGCTTTGCACCACTTCTGAGTGTCTTGTCTGGTCTGGTCTTTATTGGCTTGCTGGTTGAGTCAATAGGTCTTGTTGCTCATGCTCGTTACCTGAATACTGAACAGGGAGAGGGCGCAGCAGCGCACTACATTCAGTGGACGACGTTTGGCAATACTTACTTGGCGAGAAACGTCAGCTTAGTGCTTGGCTTGCTTATCTCTGCAGTCTTCTTTATCTGGGCGCCTACCGGTATTTCAGCTGCACTGATTGGTATCGCTGCGGGGCTTGGCATGATCATTATGTTGTTAGTTGGTCGTGCACTCTTCTATGTATTGGTTGTACCTACAACCATGCCAGGGGCTTTCTTCTGGAAGAACAAAGGGTTTGAAGAACATGCCAGAGACATTGGTTTGGCAGAAATGCCTCAGGTGGGTGTTGTACCTGACCTACACTAATCGCAAGTGACTTAAGAGAAGGCTGCTTTCGAAAGAAAGTGGCCTTATTGCCAATAGAATTTAGTGCGTGCTTAGTCATCAATGAGTAAAAGAGGCAGGATAAACGAAGAAGCTAAAGTGAATCAGGTTAATGCTAAAGTGAAGCAGGATAGCAAGTAGCAGAGAATTGCTTCGCTGGTAACTCCATGCGTAGAGTAAACCCGCGGCAAAGATTAGGCTGAGCC
>NZ_LWEY01000640.1:0-1125 GCF_001634935.1 Oleiphilus sp. HI0043
GCAAAGCATGCGAGTATCAGTATCTACGCTTAGTGAGAGTAGAACGAGCGTGCCATCTTCAAGTTCGTTTAAGTCTAGTGAAAAATAGCCGGATGAGTCGCTGCGTGTTTGTGTGATCAGGCTATTATCTTCGGCTCGGTATGCGCTGATTATGCCGTTGCTGATGACGCCTTTAACAGCACGTCCATCAACATTGTTATCTTGCCGGTCGCTATCAAAAAATTCGCAGCCACTTAAGAACAAACACATTAGCAGTGTACATAGTTTGGAGAGTGCTATTTGACTTGTATCTTTTGCTTTCATAGTTGTACATTCGAAATATTCATTATGGACAGGCATAATTCAACAACTCGCCCCTTCCTATAAAATGACGCAAGAAAGGGCTAAAAACCGCAAATGTATAGTGGTATGCGCGATTTCAACAGTTGGAATAAACGTAAAGAATCTAAAACGGGCTTCTGCGTAATGTGCAGTTATTAATAGAGTAACGCTGCTAATCTCTATATCTTATAGGTATGTATGAGCCAAGATCCTGAAATCCTTATCCGATAGTTAAAATTCTAACTAAAGAATTGTAACTTTGTGTGAAAGTGATATTAACATTACGTAATAGCTTTGTCTTGTCTGTACCAGTAAAAGTAAGACTTAGGGGATTTTATTTACTCGCTTAGAGAGTGCGCGTCGGAGAATTTCTTGCTGGTCTTCGTCTTTACAGCTATATAGCTGCTTGAAATCACTCAATATAGGACCGAAGAAGTCCTTGAAGTGCTGCGAATCCTGATAAACTTTGTATGCTTTCTGTTGAATTGCATCGCTGGACAGTTTCTCGGTATTTGAAATGTTATATAACTGCTCTATTTCCTCTTTGAGAGAGGCGATCAAGGGCAGGTTGGGATTATTTTCTGGGTCCTCAGGTTGCAAATGCTCCCATAAGCTTAGCAATGTCTCCTTTGCTTGGTGGGTGTTGGATAGGTCGGCTTGGGCAGCAATATCCAGACACTCAACAGACTCTTTGAACATGGTTTCGGTTTCTGCCAGTTTAGCGCTGATCTTGTCATTAAAATCATCTGTTTGAACTGAAAGCGTGCGCACTTCATCTGCAACAACGCTAAACCCTCTTCCTGC
>NZ_LWEY01000641.1:0-1079 GCF_001634935.1 Oleiphilus sp. HI0043
CGGCCTTCACCGGGAGTGGATCGAACATTTACTAAAAGATTACTACGACCCAATGTACGATTATCAGCTCTCAAAGAAGGCTGAAAGAATTGTATTGCGGGGAAGCAAAGACGCACTATTGGAGCACTACTCAAAATGAAATTATTCAGTACCTTGATCATATTGTTTAGCCTAGCGGTGAGCGCGCAGGCGAAAGATTTTACCTTTACCGCCATCCCTGATCAGGACAGCACCCAGCTTGAGCAGCGCTTTGGTGCAGTGTCTGAGTACTTAGGGAAGGCCTTAGGCATTGAGGTACGTTATGTGCCGGTTAAGTCTTATGCGGCTGCAGTGACAGCATTTCGAAATGATCAGGTTCAATTAGCCTGGTTTGGTGGTTGTCGGGTGTGCAGGCGCGCTTATTAGTGCCAGGCTCCCAAGCGATCGCACAGGGAGATGAAGACCGCTTCTTCAAGACTTACTTTATTGCGCATCATTCTACAGGTTTAAAAAAGAGTGATGAATTCCCAAAAGGTATTGCTAACAAGACACTGACCTTTGGTTCAAAAGGTTCAACATCGGGTCGCTTGATGCCTGAGTTTTATATCCGTCAACACCTTAATGATGCGCCTGATGCGTTGTTCAAACGTATAGGTTTTAGTGGTAATCACTCACGCACAGCCGCTTTGGTTAACTCAGGTGCCTACGAAATTGGTGTGTTGAGCTACAAGGTTTGGGAAAAAGAGCTAGCCGCAGGTAAGATTGATCCAAAAAAGGTTCAGGTTATTTGGGAAACACCTCAGTACCAGGATTACCAGTGGAGCATACGCGGTGATGTGGACGCGCATTGGGGTGAAGGTTTTGGTGGAAAGATTAAACAAGCCTTGTTGAATATGAAAGACCCTGACTTGCTAGCGCGTTTTCCTCGTAAAGCCTTTATTGAAGCGAAGAACGAAGATTATCAGGCAATTTTGGATACCGCTAAAAGCATTGGTTTGATTGACTAATATGCTTGATACGGGGGCACCGACAAAAACCATATTTCATCTCTCCAAGCAGGATTTAGCGTGGCAAGGTAATACCGTGCTGCGTGACTTGGA
>NZ_LWEY01000642.1:0-523 GCF_001634935.1 Oleiphilus sp. HI0043
AAACTCATACTCTTTACGTTCACCACTGCGATCAATTGCTAGTGTTTCGAAATCAAAAAGCTGGGTATCCGCTAACTGGGAAGGCGATACATTCTGTAAGGCTGTGAAAATTGACTCAATTCTTGAAGGGTGTTCTTTTTCCCATTGAATAAGCATTTTCTTAATGGATTGACGCTGGAGATTTTCTTGCGAACCACAAAGATTGCACGGAATGATCGGGTAAGCCTTCACCAGAGCAAACTGCTCAATATCTTTCTCACGACAATAAGCCAGCGGCCTAATCACGACATTTCGCTTGTCATCAGAAAGCAGTTTAGGTGGCATAGCTGACAACCTTGAACCATGAAACATGTTCAGAAACATGGTCTCAACGATGTCATCTTTATGATGGCCTAAAGCTATCTTATTCGCTTTAATCTCCTCAGCAAAGGAGTATAAAGTACCACGACGTAAACGTGAGCACAGGCCACAGGTTGTCTTGCCTTCTGGTATCTTGGACTTAACGATGGAGTAAGTATCTCGA
>NZ_LWEY01000643.1:0-639 GCF_001634935.1 Oleiphilus sp. HI0043
AGCAGATTCGCATAGAGATACACGAACTCTATCTGGCGGTGAAAGCTTTTTGGTCAGCTTGGCGCTGGCCCTGGCTTTGTCTGACCTGGTTAGCTATAAAACTCAAATTGACAGTTTATTTCTCGATGAAGGTTTCGGTACGCTAGACCGTGCGACATTGGATATCGCACTAGATTCACTGGATCAGCTCAACTCTCAGGGTAAAATGATTGGCGTGATTAGTCATATAGATGCCTTGAAAGAGCGTATACCTGTTCAGATTGATATTAAAAAAATGAGCGGGCTTGGGTACAGCCGTTTGGATAAGGCTTATGAGATTAAAGGGCAAGCTGATTAAGGTAGGCAGCGGCCAAAGTGCTTTACTGAAACGTAAGCACCTTGGCTTGTTTTGGATTCCGCATTAGCGAGGGGTGAAACCCTCTGCCTAAGAGAAACGTTTTAAAACTCAGCGCTATGATAAACGTTTTGCACGTCATCCAGGTCGTTAAGCATATCTAAAAATGTTTCGAAGGTAGCAATATCGTCACCTGAAATTTCAGTCGTTGTTTGTGGAACAAACTGGATTTCATCAACTTTAAAGTCTACTTCCTTTTCACCGTTCTTGTTCTCTGTACCGAATGCTTCGTTAAGCGCTTGCTT
>NZ_LWEY01000644.1:0-981 GCF_001634935.1 Oleiphilus sp. HI0043
TAAGCATCGTCAGGCAGCTATTGAGTTGGAGCGTTCAGAAGCATTAGAGCAAGCTCGCTTTACGTTGAAAGATCTCGCCAACCAATATGACATCACCCGCGATCAACGTGTGCTTTATGAAGAAAAAATATTAACCACATTAGGCAAGCAGAAGCACAGCGCCATGCATAGCTACGAGTCAGATAAGGGCAATTTCCGCATCGTATCTGAGCTGTTTCTGAAGGAACAAAGCGCAAAAGTGCAGCGTTTGCGCTTGCTTGTGAATGAACAAATTATTCTATCTCGTATTAATTATTGGCTGAACTAAAGCTAAGGAGAATCAACACATGAAGCAATTTATTTTAGCCATTACTGTCCTAGCTATTGGTTTGGCCTTGGGGACCTTTTTCGGCCCTCAACTCATGCAGGGGACAATGAGTGATGGAGAGTTGTCCTCCGCCGACAGTAACGAGAAGAAACCAGTGTACTGGGTAGCTCCGATGGATAAAAACTATCGTCGAGATGGGCCTGGACTTTCCCCGATGGGCATGGATTTAGTTCCGGTGTATGAAGAAGACAGCGGTGATGATAATACAGTGAAGATCTCAGCCACTGTTGAGAATAACCTCGGCGTTAAAGTCGCAAAGGTTAAAAACGAAGCGATTATGGTGCCAATTGATACCGTAGGAACTATCCAGTTTGATGAGAGCCGAATCTCTCATATTCACCCGCGTGTAGAGGGTTGGATTGAACGGTTGAACGTTGCTGCTAGTGGTGATCCGGTTAAACAAGGTCAAACACTGTTTGAGCTTTATAGTCCAGAGCTGGTCAATGCGCAGGAAGAATACCTAGCAGCATTGCGCAGCAAAAACAGAAACCTAATTAATGCGTCAAAGTCACGCCTTCGATCGCTAGGTTTGAGAGACAGTCATATCAATGATTTAAAGAAAAGACGTAAGGTCGATCAATTGGTGAAATTTACGGCTGAACAAGATGGAATTG
>NZ_LWEY01000645.1:0-1244 GCF_001634935.1 Oleiphilus sp. HI0043
CGCTTGAGAAAAAGGATGCCAGCGAACTAGAGCTTAACAGTATTGCATTGTGTACGATCCATGCAAACCAGACACTTGCGTTTGACCCATATGGTGAAAACAAAGCAACGGGCGCCTTCATTATTATCGACCGTCTAACCAACGTAACGGTTGGCGCAGGCATGATCGTTGAAGCCGCTGAAGATACTAGCGCACAGTGGGAACCTGTTAGCGAAGCAGAGCGTGCAGCGCGTTTAGATCACCAGGTAGCCTCGATTATTGCTTGCTCAGGTGAAGCGGGTGATGTACTCGCTCAAGCCGCTGAGCGTAAGCTGTTCAATCAGGGTCGAACTTGCCTGTTGATCACCTCTCACATGGCCGACAACGATGCAGATAAACTCTTGATTGCTAAGGCAGCTAAAGAAGCAGGCTTAATTGCAATTACCTCATTGGAAGGCAGTTCAGATATTGCAGATACCGTACTATCAGCAACATCTGACGTAGATATTCCTGAACAGGTAAAAGGGCTTAGCTAAATTTGATTCACTGAGATACTCATCTCAGTAAGCCTAACCCAAAGACAGGGGCTACGATTTACTTCGTAGCCCCTTATTTCATTGGACACAGAGAGAACTCAATCCATGGCTATTACTTCGCTAGTTTTTCATAAGATTACTCGCTGGCAAGAAGATCAACCTTCAGAAATTCAACTCTGTGAGCAGGCACCTGACGTCACTGCAGATCATGAAGGACTCTTCAGTCAACTTAAAAAAGTCTTTCAATTCAAAGCAGGTAAATTCCACGGTCAATTTGATGAAGACTATAGTAGTGCCCCCTATCAAAACTGGTTGAAAGAGCAACTGGATGGAAAAATCAGCTTCGAGAAGCTAAGCCTTCTCTACATGAATCAACTCAAAGACCTAGTGGATAAAACCAGCGAGAGCTTTGAAGCCACTATCCTTACGGTTCATGAGGAACGTGCAGATGGCCCTCGAGTCTATATCTTTGCGCTGGAAACAAATTCCGGCCTACTCCTAGACTCTGGGCTTAATCTCGATACCGTGGACTACCTCAACACAAATAAAATGGATCTTGCCCTGCGCATCGACCTTGATGACTGGCTTTCAGAAAGCGAAAGTACTGACCCATACCTTTGCTTGGTCCGCGCACGCTCAAAAGCCAAAATAGGTGAAGCATTCACTCAGTCAATCGGTTTCAAGAGCTCTATCGACAGCGCAAAAGAAACTGAAACGCTAATGGAAGTA
>NZ_LWEY01000646.1:0-994 GCF_001634935.1 Oleiphilus sp. HI0043
TAAAGGCTGCGGTTGATAATTTTGGCAAGCTTGATATTGCTGTTAACAATGCTGGTATCGCTCCTAAACTGGGCCCATTGGTTCACCTGGACGGCCCAACGCTTTCTCGTCAGTTAGATGTTAATACTAAAGGTGTCGCGTTTGGCCTGAAGCATCAGTTAAGAGTCATGGCTGCTCAAAAAGAGGGTGCGATTCTGAATGTAAGTTCCATGGCAGGTTTAGGTGGAACGCCGATGGGAAGCTCCTATGGCGCTGCCAAGCACGCTGTAATAGGTCTAACTAAAACGGCCGCAGTTGAATGTGGGCCTATGAATGTTCGAGTTAATGCGATTTGCCCCTTCTTTACGTCAACGCCGATGGTTGATAATCCAACGATGAATCCGAATGATAATATCGAAGAGGTCAACAAGAACCTTGCGCGCGGCTGTCCGATGAAGCGTATCGCACGAGTTGAAGAAATTGTGAATGTCATGGTCATGATACTGTCACCAGCGAATAGTTATATGAACGGTATTGCTATACCGGTTGACGGCGGCATGTCAGCCATGTAATTTCAAAGGGGTCAGACTCGATTGAATTTCAATCGAGTCTGACCCCTTTGAAAATAAGCTATAAAAATAATAGGAAGAGGTCATGAGTACAAAGCGCGAATTCGATGTGATCATATGGGGAGCAAGTGGTTTTACAGGCCGCTTAGTTGCCGAATACTATCTAAATACCTACGGCCTCGATGGCGAACTAAAATGGGCAATGGCTGGACGCAACCAAACCAAGCTTGAAGAAGTTCGAAAAGGCTTAGGTAACGATAACATTCCTCTTATTCTTGCCGATAGCCACGATACGGCTAGCCTGAATGAACTGGCAAAACGTACTAAAGTCGTCTGCACAACGGTCGGTCCTTACGCTAAATATGGAAACGAGTTAGTCGCCGCGTGTGTCGAGAACGGCACTGACTTTGCGACCTGGCCGGCGAGACGCAATGGATTCGTCGCAT
>NZ_LWEY01000647.1:0-606 GCF_001634935.1 Oleiphilus sp. HI0043
ATGCTTTTTCAACTTTAGGGATGTCTAGGTTCTTAATCGAGTTATATATGTCATCCGCTAAATAGGAGCCACCGATGGCTCCTCCCCAATTATAGATACAGCGAATTTTGTTTTTTAAATCGGGGCGCTGCGCGAGCAGTTCGTAGATATCGGGAGCACCTTTGCTGTAACCAATTAAAAATATATCTCCGGGTGTCTTTTGTTCGGACGGTGGGATTGTTGTTGTGTCAGCTGCTAATCCGGCACCGTGGTCAATCGCGGCGATCAAGTCATCAATATTAGAGCTGCAACCGCGCATAGGGTGATTGTCTGCTCGTATAATCCTTATACCGAGCTCGTCCTGGATTTTAGGGAAGGCGTTTTGAAAAGCCCTAACAGGCAACATGCCATTCAACAGACCGGGTGAGAATATTAGCGTAGTATTACGAACTCTATTTGTGCTCTTAAATTCGGGGATTTCCAGTTTCCATTCCCGTATTTCATCGCCCCTCAAAAACTGTTCTGCAAGTTTTTGTTTGTTTGGTCGCTTGTCTTTGCGGCCAAGTAGTTTGGTTTTATCTGCTTTTTTTAAAGCAATATTGTCTTGAAGTGCTTCGGTTAGAAATA
>NZ_LWEY01000648.1:0-838 GCF_001634935.1 Oleiphilus sp. HI0043
CGGGTGAGGTGAGTGCTCGTTTTACTTGAAATGCCTAGAGCTATCATTACAAACTATTCTTTGGGCGCTTCGGGTGTTACTTGCTCGGTTTCGGGAGTTGAAGCTGAGCTGGTTTCTTTGTTAGTAGCTTGTTCATCTTCCGTGGGCGGATTCTCAATTATAATTAGTAATTCAGGGTCGAGTCTGTTGATGGTCTCAAGAAGTACTTCGTGTTCAGGATACTTCCGAAGAACATTGCTCCAAACATCTCGAGCCTCTGTTGTTTGATTTAGAGACCAAAGAACTTCACCCAAGTGTGCTGCGACTTCTCCATCCTGGAATTGTTGAAAGGCCTTGAACAAGAATACCAATGCTTCTTTATTTTGCTTAAGTCGATATAGTACCCAGCCCATGCTATCTAAAATGGCGGGGTTATTCGGCTTGAGCGCTAAAGCTTTTTGAATTAGTTCAAATGCTTCTTGAGTACGATCGGTTCGGTCGGCCAAGGTGTAGCCAAGTGCATTGATAGCAATCGCATTGTTCGGGTTCAGTTCTATTAGCTTTCTTAGATCTTGCTCCATTCCTGCCAAATCATCGTCTGCTTCTCGATTCATTGCTCGAGCGTAGAGTAGCTGGTCATCTTCGGGGAATGCTTGAATGGCGGCGTTGAGTGAGGCATTCATGCGGTCTGTTTCACCTGCACTAGATAGTAATTTAACTTCCAGTAGCCATAACTTAAGAGGGCTTGCTCCAGGTTTCTTTCTCAATTCAGCGAGTCTGTTTAGCATCTCGTCTTGCTGTTCGTTGTGAACCATTAGGAAACTTGAGCGCTCAAGAGATACTTCATAATGAACGCCAG
>NZ_LWEY01000649.1:0-1123 GCF_001634935.1 Oleiphilus sp. HI0043
AGCAGATCTTCAGGAATCTCTGCGTAATCAAAGGTCATACCCTGATCAGCTTCGTTCCATAAAATAGCTTTCATCTTAATCAGGTCAACCACACCTTTAAACTCGTCCTCTGCACCAATTGTCATTTGCAGAGGCACTGGCGTAGCACCTAGACGATCTTTTAACTGTTCGACTACCATTCGGAAGTCAGCACCTGTTCGGTCCATCTTATTAACAAAGACCATGCGCGGCACTTCATATTTATTAGCCTGCCGCCAGACCGTTTCAGTTTGCGGCTGCACACCTGACGAACCACACAAAACCACAACCGCACCATCAAGCACGCGGAGCGAGCGCTCTACTTCAATTGTAAAGTCAACGTGCCCAGGCGTATCGATAATATTCACGCGATGCTGATCAAACTGTTGCTGCATTCCCGACCAGAAACACGTGGTCGCAGCAGAGGTTATCGTGATACCTCGCTCTTGCTCCTGCTCCATCCAATCCATTGTCGCCGCACCATCGTGCACTTCACCTATTTTATGCGACAAGCCTGTATAGAAAAGAACTCGCTCCGTTGTCGTTGTTTTACCAGCATCAACGTGCGCACAAATACCAATATTTCTATACCTGGAAATTGGAGTCTTACGTGCCAATTTTTTATCCTCTTAAACCCAAAAAGGCCCGCATAAAATGCAGGCCATATAACACTCGTATACCTTAGAAACGGTAGTGAGAGAAAGCCTTGTTTGCTTCGGCCATCTTGTGAACATCTTCACGTTTCTTAACCGCTGCACCCTTACCTTCGGCTGCATCGATAATCTCACCCGCTAGACGCAAAGCCATAGACTTTTCGCCACGCTTACGAGAGTAGTCCACCAACCAACGCATTGCTAGCGCTACCTGACGAGCCGGACGAACTTCAACTGGAACCTGATAAGTAGCACCACCAACACGGCGAGACTTAACCTCTACCATTGGCTGGATAGACTCTAGCGCTTTATCAAACAGCTCTAAAGGATCTTCATGACCCTTTGCTTTAACAGCATCTAATGCACCGTATACAATTTTCTCTGCTACGGATTTTTTACCATGAACCATTACGTGGTTCATAAACTTTGCAAGCGTTTGATTTCCAAATTTA
>NZ_LWEY01000650.1:0-697 GCF_001634935.1 Oleiphilus sp. HI0043
CCCTAGAAGCAGCAGCTTCAAGCCTCCAAAGCTTACAGCTTGCGGCACAAGGTCTTGGCTTAATGCAGAATACTATTGAAAACGGTGCTAGCCAGATCCCTGGTCTAGGACAAGGTTCTGCCGATGAGCGTCACTTTGGCTTTGGCGGCGGTGTTACCAACGTTGTACCGATGGATTTCGCTGACGGCACCGTGGGCAGCTCCTCATCAGACCCTATCGATTGCTCCAACACGGGTTCTGGTGCATTCACGATTAACCCACTTAGCTTCCTAACTAGCCGTGATAACTTTAGACAGCACATGTCTGACTTAATGACTCTGCGTCTGTCTATTCCAACCATGGATATCGATGGAATAGATGATAACGGGCCAGAAGGTGATGGCTTTGACTTAAACGGAGACGATGTTCACTTTATTGCTCACTCTTTAGGTACCTTTAACGGCATTCCATTTGTCGAAATCGCGAACCAAACCAGTAGAACTGAAGATAACATTGTGTCTGCAAACTTTTTAACGCCAGGTGGCAACATTGCACGACTAGCAGAGAATTCCCCAGTATTTGCGCCGGGTATACTGCTAGCATTGCAATCTGCTGCTGGTTTGCAAAGAGGCGATGCAGACCTTGAGACCTTCCTTAACGTTCTTCAAGCGTCATTTGACTCTTTTGATCCAATTAACTTTGTAGGCAACTTGAGTAG
>NZ_LWEY01000651.1:0-713 GCF_001634935.1 Oleiphilus sp. HI0043
CTATTCAATAGATTATAGAAGACACCATAAATTTTGGCCCATTTAATGCTTCCCTAGCTGGTAATCGCGCTAAAACCTTAGACAGCGCTTTGAATATACCTTTGACACTTTAGTATAGCTGCCATGAAAATTTTTCTACAACGATGCTGGATAGTGCCGCTAGTTCTATTACTCAGTGCCTGTAATGGAGGCTCGTCTGGCAAATCTTCGCCCCAAAATCATCAACCTGTAGCCAATGCAGGTGAAGACATGACGGTCACCGAAAAACAATTAGTGACCTTAGACGGTTCTGCCAGCCATGACCCAGACGAAGACGATATAAACTACAAGTGGATTCAGGTTGACGGTCCCTTCGTGGAACTCAGCTCAGACGAAGATGACTCACCGAGCTTTATTGCCCCTGACGGAAGTACAACCCTGCGCTACCAGCTACACATTAGCGACGGGATCAACTCATCTGTCCCTGATACCGTCACGGTAACTGTACTAGAACAAGCTGACAACAACACCCACTCTAATCCTGATAGCAGTTCTGACCCTGACACCGGCTCTGACCCTGACAGCGGCTCTGACCCTGACAGCGGCTCTGACCCTGACAGCGGTTCTGATCCTGACAGCGGCTCTGACCCTGACAACGGTTCTGATCCTGACAGCGACTCTGACCCTGACAACGGTTCTGACCCTGACAACGGTTCTGACCCTGACAACGGTTC
>NZ_LWEY01000652.1:0-831 GCF_001634935.1 Oleiphilus sp. HI0043
ATAATTTCGACTATAACTGAAGCCGCCTCAAAACCTGCCATACGAGCCAGATCGCAACCTGCTTCAGTATGCCCTGCTCGGCTTAATACACCACCAGGCTGCGCCACAATTGGAAACACATGGCCAGGCTGAACAATTTCACTTGGCTTAGTGTTACGTCCTACAGCTGTACGAATAGTGTGCGCACGATCAGCCGCTGAAATACCTGTTGTCACACCCGAAGCCGCTTCAATAGACACAGTAAAGTTAGTTGAAAACTGAGCATTGTTTGCGTGAGCCATCGGCGGTAAGCCGAAGAAGTCTGCCCGCTCTGCCGACATCGTCATACAGATCAAGCCTCTCGCATGTGTCGCCATAAAGTTAATATCTTCCGGACGAACCTGTTCAGCCGCAATCACTAGATCGCCCTCGTTCTCACGATCTTCATCATCCATCAATATAACCATTTTGCCTTGACGGATATCTTCAACTAATTCTTCTACGGTGTTGAGCTCCATTGAGCCTCCCCAGTGTTATTCATCTTAAAAGGCAGCGATATCGAAGGTGAAACGCTGCCTATTATTTAATACAGTGTAAAAGGTTTATCTTAAAAAACCATTTTGTGCCAGAAAGGCCTTATCCAAGTTGCCTTCCGTTTTCTGTTCAGTGACATCAGAAGAGCCTACCTGTAATAGGCGCTCAGCATAACGAGCCATCAAATCAACCTCTATATGAACTGATTGGCCAACCTGATAAGCGTCGATAGTCGTTTCGCCTGCCGTGTGTGGCACAATATTCAGCGAAAAGCCTTCTGCTAACAGCCCGGTTACCGTGAGGCTAACCCCATCAACC
>NZ_LWEY01000653.1:0-1520 GCF_001634935.1 Oleiphilus sp. HI0043
ATATTCCCGTTATTTTCATGACGGGTTTATCTGATACTGATGATATTGTTCGAGGCTTGGAAGTGGGTGGTGTTGATTACCTGGTTAAACCCATCAACCCGACAGAATTGCTAGCGCTTATGAAGGTGCATTTGAGCAATGCGCGTTTAACCAAGAGTGCGCAAAGTGCCTTGGATAGCACTGGGCAGCATCTCTTCACGGCTGACGAAAAAGGCATTGTTCGCTGGGCCACCCCGCAAACCTATGCTTTGTTTGCCAAAGCTAATATCTCTCCGACAGATGGTTCTGAGGCGTTTACAAAAATGCTTTCTCAATGGTTGGCTGGGTCTCCGCAGGACGGGGATAGTCTAAACTTAGAAGCACTAGAATATCCTTTATCTCTGAAGAGGGTAGGCAAACATTCCAATGGCGACCAGCTAATTAAACTGATTGACGGGAACAAGCCAACAGAAGCTGCTTTATTAAAAGCAAATCTCGATTTAACTGAGCGAGAGGCGGAAGTTTTGTTTTGGATAGCGAATGGGAAAACTAACCGCGAAGCAGCCGAAATTCTATCGATGAGCCCTCGAACGGTGAATAAACATTTGGAAATGATCTTTCCTAAACTTGGTGTCGAGAATAGAACGGCAGCGGCAGGGGTCGCCTTAAGGGTCTTGACACAGGGTTAATTATGGAAAAGACTGAGGTGTTGTTCTCATAGAGTACTCGTAGGCAGAGTAGTATACTGAGCCCAATGAAAAAATGGTTAATATAGTAGGACATTATGAAAGCATTAGTAATTGTTGCACACGGCTCACGACGAGCGTCCTCCAATGATGAAGTACGGGAGCTTTCCCGTAGCGTTCAGAATAAGGTCGGCGCTCAATATGCGATCGTCAATACTGGCTTTTTGGAGCTGGCTGAGCCATTAATACCCGACTCAATTATCCAGTGTATAGAGCAGGGAGCATCTGAAGTAGATGTCTTGCCTTACTTCTTGTCAGCCGGTAGGCATGTTATAGAAGACGTTCCGGCCGAAGTTGCTAAGGCTAGGGAGCAGTACCCTGATGTTAAGATAAACATTAAGACTCATCTGGGAGGTATGCCTGCGATGGTCAGTTTGATTCAGGATACGCTAAGCGTATCCTGATGAGCCTCGTTATAATTAGCGAGTCGTGGCTTTTTTAGTTTTCGTCTTTCTTGTCTTGGCTTTTTTTGTAAGTAAGCCTTCAAGCTCCTCGAGCGCTTCTCCTGAAAATACTGCCAGGTTCTGCATGCTTGGCAAGGTGTCACGACAACCGGTATAGCCAAAATTCAGTGAACCATCATAGCTTAAACAAGTAATATTCAATGCGCCGCCATGGGCGATTAATGATACTGGGTACATCGCCTCAAGTTTACAGCCATTGTAGTAGAGAGCCTTTTTCGGTCCAGGGACATTAGATATTGTAATGTTAAAGGCTGGACGCATTCTTCCGCCCAGGCCTGTGAGAAGCTGTAAAGAGTAGGGTGCCATCATCAGCATCGTGTACTGTGTCAGC
>NZ_LWEY01000654.1:0-1027 GCF_001634935.1 Oleiphilus sp. HI0043
GCGTCGGGCAAGAAGTTTCATCATATTGATCATGACCATGGAGATGATGATGACGTTCATGAGGATCATCGTCAGGCCCTTGCCCAGTTTCGAGCATTCTTACGTAGCTTGATGATGCATGGTGCTGTAGGGACTGCCTTGGGTGGTGTCTGTACACAGGTGGGTGAGCCTCAGAATCTACTAATTTCTGAAAAACTGGGTTGGGACTTCGTAGAGTTTTTCTTGCAAATGGCACCGATTACAATGCCGGTTCTGTTTTTTGGCTTGCTTACTTGTATTCTGTTAGAGAAAACCAAAAAATTTGACTACGGGGCTAAGATTCCAGGCTCGGTTCGGAAGATTCTAGAAAACTTTGATCAGGAAGAGAAGGCTAAAATGACCCCGGAATTTAAAGCTAAGTTGATTGCTCAAGGTGCAGTGGCAGTACTGTTATGCGTATCACTAGCTTTGCATTTGGCTGCGGTAGGGCTAATTGGTTTAACAGTCATTATTCTTGCAACTGTCTTTACTGGGATCAATGAAGAGCATCAAATTGGTAAAGCGTTTGAAGAGGCATTACCGTTTACAGCTTTACTCGTTGTCTTTTTCACGATTGTCGGTGTAATTCATGAGCTGCACTTATTTTCGGGTGTGATTAACTATGTTCTGTCGCTTGATGAAAGTGCCCAGCCTGGCATGTTCTTCATTGCGAATGGAGTACTGTCGATGATTAGTGATAATGTCTTTGTTGCGACTGTTTATATCGATGAAGTGAAGAGTGCCTTTGATGCCGGTTCTATTAGTCGCGAGCATTTTGAAAAGCTTGCCATAGCGATTAATACCGGAACAAACCTACCTAGTGTTGCAACGCCAAATGGTCAGGCGGCCTTCTTGTTCTTGTTGACCTCTGCGATAGCGCCATTGGTGCGTTTATCATATGGCAAGATGGTGGTTATGGCCTTGCCATATACTGTGGTATTAGGTGTTGTTGGCTATCTAGGTGTTTATCTCACACTCTAGGCTATGAATGCTTGATATAGCCCGGCCT
>NZ_LWEY01000655.1:0-829 GCF_001634935.1 Oleiphilus sp. HI0043
AGGTGGCTTGAACTCACAAAACTCTCAATTACCATCTGGTCTCCAGCTCGGTACGGGTGTCAGGATCGAAGGGACGACTAAGCAATTTACCCAAGGCTCCTTAGAAGTGACTGACCAGGCTCTCGATTTAGCCGTTAATGGTAGAGGCTTTTTCCAAGTTATATTGCCAGATGGCTCGACCAGTTATACCCGAGATGGGCAGTTCCAGGTTAACTCAGATGGCCAAGTCGTCACTGCTGGTGGCAACCTATTAGAACCCGCCATCACTATTCCACAGAATGCTTCTTCAGTGACGATCGGCGAAGATGGCATTGTATCGGTCAGTATTTCTGGTGAAACCACTGCACAGCAAGTTGGCCAGATTAATACGGTCGACTTTATTAATCCCCAAGGTTTGAAAGCGCTAGGGAATAACCTGTTTGCTGAAACTGAAGCCAGTGGTAACCCTCAAGGGGGCACGCCGGGCTTGGCAGGTTTTGGTGAGGTTAAGCAAGGCATGCTAGAGCAATCGAACGTAGATACGGTGCAAGAGCTGGTCAGCATGATTACTGTCCAGCGCGCCTATGAAATGAACTCAAAAGTTGTGTCTACGGCTGACCAGATGCTCCAGTACATTGGGCAGAACCTGTAATACGCGCTTAGTTGTTTGAGGGGAAGGTGATTATATGAGGCAGATTAATCAAGTATTCAAAGCAGTGCTAGGCCTGAGCTTGGTCGTGTTGACTAGTGCATGCAGCATCATGACTCGTGAGCACCCTTTGCCCAATGACCCGGCTTACGCTCCTGTACCTTCGAGTGCGCTGAAATCAGGTGAAATGGTGACGGGGTC
>NZ_LWEY01000656.1:0-962 GCF_001634935.1 Oleiphilus sp. HI0043
TGCAGGTCTCTTCTACAAAGCGCATACCAGCGTTTACAAAGTAAGAAATTCGGCCAACGCAACGCTCAAACTCTTCTTCATTGAAGCAGTCACGTTCTTTGATTGCATCCAGAATTGTAATTGCTGTTGTCAGAGCGAAAGCGAGTTCTTGAACAGGCGTCGCGCCGGCTTCTTGAAGGTGATATGAGCAAATGTTTGAAGCATTCCATGAAGGAATGTTGTGCAAGCAGTATTCATACATGTCGACGATAATGCGAATAGAATCTTCTGGTGGGAATATGTAGGTACCACGTGCCAGGTACTCTTTGATCAAGTCATTTTGAGTCGTGCCTTTAAGCTGGCTAATATCTATGCCACGCTCTTCAGCTAAAGCAACATACAAAGATAATAACCACATGGATGTACCATTGATGGTCATCGAGGTGTTCATTTCCTCTAAAGGAATGTTATCGAATAGTACTGCCATGTCATCGAGTGAATTGATCGGCACGCCGACCTTGCCAATCTCGGGTTTCGCAATATCATGATCGGAGCTGTAACCACATTGCGTGGGGAGATCCATTGCAATACTTAAACCCGTCTGGCCTTTTGCCAGGTTATTACGGTAAAGCTCATTGGAGGCCCAAACATTGGTGTGTCCGGCGTAGGTTCTGAAAATCCACGGACGGTCTTTGCTCGGCTTATCTTCTTTATCGTAGATCAGATGCGCTTTATTTTGCTCACTCATGTTACTTCATTCCGATGTGGGTCGATTCCGAGAGTACTTGAGGCTCTGTCCTCGACACTGCATGTCGCTAGTTCAATGTTTATTAGAGATCGGTCAAAGCGTCTTTCAATAGGAAAGTTTTTGAATGATCTCTTTTAGGGTTTGCTTAGCCAGCACAACAGCTTGGCTGGCTGAGAATCAAATCGCAATCTACGCTGCGTTCTCGATTAGGGTTCTGGCAATTACTTTCAGTGCA
>NZ_LWEY01000657.1:0-1265 GCF_001634935.1 Oleiphilus sp. HI0043
GAGCCAGGCAATAAAAGATTTGTCAGCACTTAAAAACGTCGTCTTGGCAACAGGTGGTGGTGCGATGATGCGCCCCGAGAACAGAGAGTGTGTGAACAACACTGCTTTTGTAGTGTATTTGAATACCTCAGTCGAGCAGCAGTACAAAAGAACTCACAAAGATAAGAATCGACCTTTGTTGCAGGGAGACAAAGATGCTCGTCAGGTCTTGAGTGATTTGTATGCGACCAGAGATCCAATTTATCGAGAAGTTGCTGACTATGTAATTGATACAGACAAAAAGTCTATGAAAGGTATTGTTAAAGATATAATCAGCGCGATAGAAAAAGAGTGAATAAATGATTGAGTTAAAAGTAGATTTGGGTGAGCGTGATTACCCAATTTTTATTGGCGAAGGCTTATTGAGTAATCCATCTCTCTATCAGCCCTACATTGCCGGAAAAAAAGTAATGCTGGTGACAAATGAGACAGTCGGGCCTTTGTATGAGCAGCAAGTTAGACAGGCATTGTCTGGCTATGAGGTTGATAGCGTGGTCTTGCCTGACGGAGAGCAATATAAGAATTGGCAAACCTTAAACCTGATTTTTGATGCGCTACTAGAGAAGGCTCATTCCAGGAAGACGACTATCGTTGCGCTGGGGGGTGGTGTAATTGGAGATATGGCAGGTTTTGCTGCATCAGCTTATCAGCGTGGCGTAGATTTTATTCAGGTGCCCACGACGCTTCTTTCGCAAGTAGATTCATCTGTAGGTGGAAAAACTGCAATCAACCATCCTTTAGGTAAAAACATGATAGGTGCTTTTTACCAGCCTAAAGCCGTTATCATTGATATTTTGACCTTGCAAACTCTGGCTTCAAAGGAAGTTTCAGCGGGCCTGGCGGAGGTGATCAAATATGGTTTGATCCGTAAGCCAGAGTTCTTTGACTGGTTGGAGGCTAATGTTGAGGCCTTAAGGTCCTTGGACTCTGATGCTTTAACCTACGCGATTAAAGAATCTTGTTCNTGTAAAGCGGAAGTTGTTGAACTAGATGAGAAAGAGGGTGGGCTTAGAGCAATATTAAATCTAGGGCACACATTTGGCCATGCGATTGAGACTTATGAAGGTTATGGCTCTTGGCTTCATGGTGAGGCGGTTGCAGCGGGAACAGTTATGGCAGCAGAATTGTCGAGAATGGAAGGCTGGATTAGTGATGAAGATGTTTCTCGAATTTCAAATATATTGCTTGCTGCTAACTTGCCAATTGAAGGGCCGGAAGGCATGTTG
>NZ_LWEY01000658.1:0-921 GCF_001634935.1 Oleiphilus sp. HI0043
ATCGCCGAAGCGTTGAACATTAATAAATTCGACAAACCGAAACGGCGTTCTTGACTGGCAGCCTACAGCCCTGAACGAGCTAAAGTCATGCTCACCCACCAAACATTGAGCTGCCTGGTGCATCTTTATTTCATCTAAGGGGTCATGACACCAAGTCATTTCATTATGGAAGATTGAAGGCCTGACCGGGTGATTGTATATCACATAATGATAGCGCCTACTGGTAGCAGAAAATCGCGCATGAAACTCAGAGTCAACACAGCCAGCCCATGAAACACTGATATCTTTTGGTAGGTTTGAGTTGCTACCAAAAACCCACGCTCTTTCACTACGCTGCACTTCGGTGTCAAAATGAACAACCTGATGAGCACCGTGCACACCCTTATCGGTTCTGCCCGCGCAAACAAGCTCTATGGACTGATTGGCGACACTTGATACAGCCTCTTGTAAGTATTTTTGAACGGTAGGTAAGCCACTCTTTTGAGACTGCCACCCGTGATAAGCACTACCATTATATGACAAGCATAACGCAACACGGCCAGTAACGATTTCGTTACCGGCCGTGTCATTCGAAAGATGACCAGAACTCATTTGAGAGTCAACTCAGGTCGTCTAATTAAGACAAGTTTCATCCAAAAACTACCACTGCAAAATAATTAGTCCAATGAACTTAGCAATTCAGCCGCCTCTGCTTGCTGCTCAGAACTGCCTTCTTTAGTTACTTCTTCTAGTATATCTTTGGCGCCCTCGATATCACCCATATCGATATACGCTCGTGCCAAGTCAAGCTTGGTAGACGCTTCATCAGTACCTTCAAGGAAGTCAAACTCGCTTGCATCACCAAGGTCTTCATCAAACGACTGATCTGCATTCATCTTATCTGAAGCTTGCTCAAGAATATCATCGCTGATAACCGGCTTT
>NZ_LWEY01000659.1:0-632 GCF_001634935.1 Oleiphilus sp. HI0043
GTGTTTGTATGATGATCGCTGAAATATACAGATTGTTGTCAAATACTTTTTTGAGACTTGCGGCGATATCATCACTAAGACTTTCTGAAAAGTTTTGCACAAATAAATAGGGCGGGTACCACTCAATATTCAGACTGCTTAGCGCTTCAAAGTATTTACCTCTGCCATGGAAAACGCGAGCCGCTCTATCTTGGTAGCGAGATAGATTGCTAAGTAGTTCTTGTTGAAGAATATCGTTCGTTTGTGCTGACATATAGTGGTTCGTTTTTATCTAGGTTTGAGACTTTGGTGCAAAAAAAGGGGAGTCAAATGACTCCCCTTTCGGTTTAGGCTGCGAATTATGCCACAGACAGACTAGGTTCTGAAGAAACGAACCAATTGTTGCATCTTACTCGCCTGGTCACTCATAGACCTTGACGCAGCGGCAGTTTCTTCAACCAAGGCTGCGTTTTGTTGTGTCATCTCATCCATTTGCGAAATGGCCTGGTTGATCTGTCCAATTCCGTTAGATTGTTCTTTGGCAGCAACATTGACGCTTTCTATACGGCGTGCAACTTGCTCTACGGAGTGGACGATGCCATTTAAGGTTTCACCTGTCTGATTGACTAACATTGAGCCTGACTCGACTTTAT
>NZ_LWEY01000660.1:0-939 GCF_001634935.1 Oleiphilus sp. HI0043
ACTAACTATGTAAATCTAATTAAGTCGAGTGAATGTATTTACCCGAATTACAATACAGTCTGAAGCACAGGCCAAATCTGATTTGCCAAGTTAATAGATCCTTCTGGGGTTGGGTGAATATTATCGCTTTCAACTTGAGATGCTGGAACAGTGCCACGCGTATCGACAAATGAGCAGCTTGCATTCGTCGCTACATCGCAAGCATAACCAAGCAAGTCATCACCGTAATTTAAGGCTTTTGTGAGGTTTTTATTGCCACGAGGTAACTCGTAATACCCTAGCCATATCACGTTCTGAACATCATCACTTTCCATCTGATTGAGCAGGTTTATTGCATTAATATACTGATCCTCAATCAAGCCACGGCAGCTTCTTGAAATATTCCAACGCCACCAGTGAGTACGACACCCATAAGGGTCGAATAGCATTGCGGGGATAAGAATGTCGTTACCGCCGCCATCCATAACAATGGTATCGATATTTGCGTCTGTAGACTTAGCATCCTCATATTGTTGATCGACGGCTTTAGCCAAGGCACCACCAGACAACTCTGCTCCGCTTTGCGTGTAATCTCGAAAGGTCTCACCGGCATAGGATTCGAGCGTCTCTTGAATGACACCATTAAGATCAAAGATCGAGTCGCCCAGAGTAATAACGTCATTGCGATCTGCCACTTCTTCGTAAGGGTTACCTGTACAACCGACAACACTCACAGAAACTATACAGGCAGCTGCAAATTTGACAGCCTTAGCCATCTTCACTGGCAGGTCTATCAATTTTTTTTGTTTTACTCTAATCATTTTGCTTCTCCAGCTTTTTGATTGTTTTATGGAGAAACAACGATAACGCAGTCATAAATTATTGTAGATATAGGATTACGTATAGATCTCATAGATCAGTGCGCAATTTGCCTTAGGGTTCATTGCACATTCGTCTGGC
>NZ_LWEY01000661.1:0-640 GCF_001634935.1 Oleiphilus sp. HI0043
ATAGTCCGAGATAGCGTTGCCCTTAACAATAACAAAAGCTAACAGGCTAAATTTTATGACATCACAGAGCTTCCATCAGTCCGCTAGCTGTTCATGCACCACATCGAAAATCACCGTCAGAGCCCAACCTTTTTCTCGCTTTAAATGCCATTGCACTATTTGCCAAGAGATCTATAACAAGCCTTATGCAGAATTTGTCGTAGTCAATGCAAAAAATGTTGAGCTAAACAAATCTGATCAACTATTGTTTGCAAAATATCGTCGTCCTCCTGCTCTAACTAGAGGTATATGCCAAAACTGCCAATCTCCATTAGTTGGCTTTTTGAGGCTTGCGCCTTTTTTAAAACTGGCCTTTATTCCCATTGACCGTTTTGAAGACCCTGGCGCACTACCAGCAGCTCAAGGGCATATTTTTTATCACAGCAGAAGTGAAGAAATAGACGACAATTTACCGAAGTTTAGCGGATACTGGAAAAGCGAACTGGCGGTGAGCCAATCTGTACTTAAGGGATTAATACAACATTAGGTTAACTGAGCACTCTAGTAATTCTTATGCTTTAATATAAGACACTAGTTCTATCGTTATAAAGGCTTATTTCGAGCATACTCAAATATTATCTTATATTATTGCTTTGCATTT
>NZ_LWEY01000662.1:0-679 GCF_001634935.1 Oleiphilus sp. HI0043
GCGCTATCTGCCTTTTGCAGTGAATATAAATATATAAACTTAGTGGATTTATATAACCAGTTAAATGTTCGTAACCCGCTTACTTATTGCTTTGGGAAAGCCATGAGAGTGAGGCGTCAGTGGTAGATGATGGTATATATTCGGCGCTGATATAGCCTGAGTAATTAAGCCTATCAAGTGCTTTGAAGATCTGCGAGAAGTTAAGCTCGCCGGTACCTGGCTCGTGTCGGCCGGGGTTATCGGCAAACTGGATATGGCCGATCTGGGCTTGGGCAGATCCTATCTTACGGATAATATCGCCATGCATGATTTGCATATGATAGATATCAAACTGGATCTTTACATTTTCTTCATTGACGTCCTCGAGTAGCTGCAGAGCTTTGTCTAATGTATCAATTATGAACCCAGGCATATCAACTTTACTGTTAATTGCTTCAACCATCAGTGTTATATTTTTTCTGGCAAGCGCTTGGGCAGCATATTTGACGTTAGCAACAAGTTTTTGCCAGTGTTGCTCGTCACTACAGTCAGGCTGTTTTAAACCTGATAAGCAATTAATCTGCTTAACCCCAAGTGTTTGCGCATATTCCAGCGCTGTTTCGAGCCCTTGTTTGAATTCATCCTCACGTCCGGGTAAGCCGGCGATACCTCTCTCTCCTGCATCCCAATTACCAGGCGG
>NZ_LWEY01000663.1:0-669 GCF_001634935.1 Oleiphilus sp. HI0043
AGAACTGCAATTCCGTGGTACTGAATGGTAAACCCTTGCTTGAGGATCTTAAGCGCCTACTCGCTTGTGAGGTCTATCTGGAAAATGATGCAAACTGCTTTGCCTTAGCTGAAACACTTGCAGGAAGTGGCAAAGAAGGGTTCGGCGCACAAGTGCCAGAGATTAGCTTTGGCGTGATTCTTGGGACGGGTGTTGGTTCGGGCCTTGTCGTCAACGGAAAAGTGTTAGCTGGCTTACATAGCATTGCCGGGGAGTGGGGACATAACTGTCTGCCAGCTCTTGAGTTGGATAAATTACCCGAGCCAGAGAGAGGCAGGCTTTGCTATTGTGGTCGCAAAGACTGTATTGAAACCTACTTGTCGGGGCCAGGTTTAGCCATGAGCTATCATCTTAGGTACGCTCAGGTACTTAGCTCTGAAGAAATTATTTCGGCTATGAGAGCCAAAGATGCCAAGGCGGCAGATATTTGGCAAAGCTACTTGAACCAGCTGGCTGCTTCGCTTGCTCAGGTGGTTAATATACTTGACCCGCAGATCATTATTTTGGGCGGTGGCATGTCCAATATTATCGAGATCTATTCAGATATAAATGAGCGGATGGCAGCGCATGTATTTACCGAACACGCCAAAACCCCGATCGTTTGCGCAAAGCTCGGGGATTCGGCGGGTG
>NZ_LWEY01000664.1:0-750 GCF_001634935.1 Oleiphilus sp. HI0043
GTAATACAGTGCCACTTTATCGTGGCCACTCACTGAAACACTCTCGCACTAATTCGACAAACGCCTCCTCACAAACACTAGCCATATTAAAATGAGAGTTTAAGGAATTATGTTCACAGGCATCGTTCAAGGTAAAGCAAGCATTCTTGAAATTTCAGGTACAGACAATCTAAAAACATTAAAAATAGGTTTTCCTGATGGCGCATTGAAAAACATAAGTAAAGGCGCAAGTATTGCAATTAACGGCACTTGTCTGACCGCTACCGCCTTTGATCTTGAGCAAAACTGGGCGAACTTCGACGTAATGCTCGAGACACTTAAACTAACAAACCTTGGCTCGCTACAAGAAAGCGACCAAGTTAACTTTGAGCGAGCCGCGGCTATTGGTGATGAGATAGGCGGCCATCTAATGTCTGGGCATATCCATTGCAGCGTTGAAATATGTAAAATTGACTCAGCTAACGATGTCCATACAGTTTATTTCACAACACCCGAAAATCTCCAAAAATACCTCCTACCTAAAGGCTTTGCCGGATTAAATGGCTGCAGTCTAACACTAGGCGAAGTATCTAATGAGTCCTTTAGCGTTCATCTAATACCTGAAACACTAGAGGTAACAACCTTTGGTGAACTCAAGGTAGATGATGCAGTGAACCTAGAAATTGACCCTCAAACTCAGACCATCGTTGATACCGTGGAGCGATTCATGAGCACAAAAAAGCCAGCTTAAATGCTGGCTTTAGGTCTAAT
>NZ_LWEY01000665.1:0-781 GCF_001634935.1 Oleiphilus sp. HI0043
GCCGCCGCCAGCAGCGTCGAAGAAACTGGTACCGAAGTGACGGTCAAACAAAAGCATGGTTACGCCGCCAGCAAGTGCTGGCATGATCATAATCAATAGAATTGCTGTAAATAGCCATGCCCAGACAAACAAGGGTAGTTTCATCATATCAAGGCCGGGAGCGCGCATATTCAATACCGTTGTAACGATATTGATGGCAGCGAGTATCGATGATATGCCTAATACATGAAGAGTAAAGATCAGCAGATCCATCCCCATTCCCGCTTGAACAGATAAGGGAGGGTACAAGGTCCAGCCTGTATTGACGGGGGCGCCGCCACCGAAAAACGGTACGATGACTGACAAAATAAGCAGGGCAGCCCCGGCGGGTAATAGCCAGAAACTCAAGTTATTTAAGCGTGGCAATGCCATATCTGGCGCACCGATTTGAAGTGGGATCATCCAATTCGCCATACCAGCTGCGGCAGGCATGACAACACCAAAGACCATAATCAAGGCATGTGTAGTGACCATGTTATTGAAAAGGTCAGGCTCCAAAAACTGCAAGCCAGGAAAGTACAACTCTGCTCTAATGAGCATTGCCATACCACCACCCAAAAATAACATAATGAGAGAAAACACCAGGTACATGGTACCAATATCTTTATGGTTAGTGCTGAATAACCAGCGGCCTATACCCTTCGGTGGCTCATTGTGGTGATCATGATCGGCGCTTGAAACGTCCTGATTTTGTTCATCAATTGTAATAGTAGAACTCATTGATTATCTCCTCCTAGCGCGC
>NZ_LWEY01000666.1:0-887 GCF_001634935.1 Oleiphilus sp. HI0043
GCTCCCGAAACATTTCTAGTTACTCTAAACAGGACCAATGAAATAGACCCCAGCAAGATCATTCGCACGTTCAACTACAGCCACCCGGTCTTTAGCCAAGACGGCGTCAAAGCACAGGCGCGTCATCATGAAATAAGTGGTAACCCTGAGTCTGGTCATGGACGCACACACTATTGTGGTGCCTATTGGTTCAACGGCTTTCATGAAGATGGGGTCAATAGCGGACTTCGCGTCGCAGAGGCTTTCGGAGAAACACTCTAGTGAGCAAAATAAAGCACAGCTCAATATATAGAGGATCGATACGGCATCGTCGTTTCTTGCCCAAGAAACACCAGTTTCGCTACCCCTTGTTTATGCTCTATCTTGACTTAGACGAGTTAGAATCGCTGTGTAAATCGAAGTGGTACTGTTCACTCGAAAAGTTCAATATTGTCTCGTTTCGTCGCGATGATTATTACTCACCCGAATCGGGCGATTTAAAACAAGCCGTCATTAACAAAGTGACGAACAATCTCACCGAACAAGGTTTATCTGCGCCGGAAATTGAACACGTCAGAATGCTGTGCCACGCCCGCTATTTCAATGCAGTCTTTAACCCTGTCACCTTCTACTACTGTTTTGACAAAGCTAACAAGCTGGTTTCTATTTTGGCTGAAATCACCAACACCCCATGGGGTGAACGGCATGCTTATGTGCTACCCGTAGGTCAATCGGGAGAGTATGGCTCGTATGCCCTGAAAGCACAAAAATATCACCACTATGAGTTTCCCAAAGTTTTTCATGTTTCGCCGTTCAACCCTATGGATATGACCTATCACTGGACCTTTGATGAGCCAAACCAAGGGCTAAGAGTGCATATGGATAACACCCAGCGCGACGAACAAAAC
>NZ_LWEY01000667.1:0-31369 GCF_001634935.1 Oleiphilus sp. HI0043
CCCCGTCATTCCAAAGACCCCCGTCATTCCAAAGACCCCCGTCATTCCCGCGAAGGCGGGAATGACAGCGTTTTATGGAAATGTCTGTGGGTAACGATAAAAAAGAGTGTAGAGAGAGTAATAACCTCTTTATACAGCCAAGTACTTACTAATCAAGTCATCACTCAGCTTATCCATCGTGTCATTGGCCACGACACGGCCTCTATCCATTAGCCTAAAGGATTGTCCAACGCGTCGAGCAAAGCCAAGTTTCTGCTCTACAAGGATAACCGTCAAGCCTTCTTCTTCATTTAACTTCATCACAACATCGCCAATTTGCTTAACAATGTTAGGCTGAATACCTTCATTTGGCTCATCCAGAATTAACACCTTAGGCTCTATAATCAGCGCTCTGCCAATGGCCAACTGCTGTTGCTGGCCACCCGATAAGTCACCACCGCGGCGATGCATCATTTCGCCTAGCACAGGGAATAGATCAAAAATTTTCTGAGGAATTTCACCCGCGCCTTCCTGACCTTTTAAACGTCCCTTGCGAATAGGCAAACCCACACGTAAATTCTCTTCAACGGTTAGTAATGGAAAGATCTCCCGTCCCTGCGGCACATAGCCAATACCTGCGGGTGCTCGAGCTTCGGCTGTTTTTCCCTGCAAAGGCTGGCCATCCATTAATATTTCGCCATTGGTGACGGGAAGCAGTCCCATGATGGCCTTAAGTAAGGTAGTTTTACCGACACCATTACGGCCCATGATACAAGTGCGTGAACCTGGCTCGATCTGCATGTCCAAGTCCCAAAGGATTTGAGTGCCGCCGTAATGCTGATTAACCTTGTTTATTGAAATCATAATTAAGCCTCATCACCCGTTTCATCACCCAAATACACTTCCCTTACATCTTTATTATTTTGCACCTCGTCCATAGTCCCCTCTGCCAATACAGAGCCTTGATGCAATACCGTCACGGTTTTGGCAATTGATCGAACAAATTCCATATCGTGTTCAACGACCACGACGGTGTGTTCACCCGCTAAAGAGTTCAACAGCTCAGCGGTTCGTTCTGTTTCTTGTGCCGTCATGCCAGCAACCGGCTCGTCAACTAATAGCAAACGTGGCTCAGACGCGAGCAACATACCAATTTCCAACCACTGCTTTTGCCCATGTGATAAGGAACCTGCCAGCATCATACGGTGCTCTTTCAAGCCAATTGTTTCCAATACGTGGTCAATTCGGCCTATCTCTTCCGAACTAAGTGTAGAAAATAAAGTGGGCAGCACGCGCTTGTTTGTTTTTAGCGCTAGCTCAAGGTTATCCAGAACTGTATGCGCTTCAAACACTGTGGGCTTTTGAAACTTTCGACCTATCCCTAGCTGAGCAATCTCTGCTTCATCTTTTTCCAGCAAGTTATGTGTTTGACCAAAATAAACCGAGCCTTCGTCACATTGGGTCTTTCCGGTAATCACATCCATCAAGGTCGTTTTACCTGCGCCATTTGCACCTATTAAGCAGCGAAGTTCACCATCATTGATATAGAGGTTCATGTCATTCAGTGCTTTAAAGCCGTCGAAACTGACTGACAAGCCTTCGATATAGAGAATCACGTTCTTCGATACATCAACATGCACATCGTCTTCGCGCATGAAACTCCATACTTGGTCTCGACGCATCGTTTCTCGAGTTGTATCCAATACATTCATGATGCTGTCTCCCCGGTTTCTAATTTATTCTTCTTTAGCGTTCGCTTGTCTCTAATTTGCTCCATTAAGCCCATCAGGCCTTTTGGTAAGTAAAGCGTAACGAAGACAAACAAGGCACCCAATGCGAATAACCAACCATCTGGCATAATCGCGGTGAATTTAGTCTTCGCAAAATTCACTAACAATGCACCGATAACTGCACCAATCAAAGTTCCTCGGCCACCCACTGCTACCCAGATCACCATTTCGATAGAGTTAATGGGTGAGAATTCACCTGGGTTAATAATACCGACTTGAGGAACGTACAAGGCACCCGCTACTGCCGCAATCACAGCTGAGTAGACGAACAACCAAACTTTATAGCGCTCAGTACGATAGCCAATAAAACGTGCTCTGTTTTCACCATCACGAATCGCGACAATAACCTTGCCAAAGCGTGATTTAAATATCGCATGGCTCGCAAGCAACACTAAACACAATATGACAGAGGTGGCGACAAACAAACCAATTCGCGTGCTGTCTGCTTGTAAATCAAAGCCTAGTATCTCTTTGAAATCTGTTAAGCCGTTGGTCCCGCCAAAACCCATCTCGTTTCGGTAGAAAGACAGCATCAATGCATAAGTCAGTGCTTGCGTCATGATCGATAGATATACACCCGTGACTCGAGACCTGAATGCCAACCAACCGAACACGAAAGCTAGCAAGCCAGGCACCAATGCCACCATGATCATCGCAAACCAGAATTGATCCATACCCTGCCAGAACCAAGGTAGCTCTTGCCAATTCAGAAAGACCATAAAGTCAGGTAGCTCAGGGTGACCATAGACACCACGGTCACCAATCTGACGCATTAAATACATGCCCATGCCGTAGCCACCAAGCGCGAAAAATGCACCATGACCCAAGCTCAAAATACCGCAATAGCCCCAGATAATATCAACTGCCAAAGCCAGCATGGCGTAGCACAAGTACTTACCCAGCAAAGTTATGGTATAGGTGCTGACATAAAACACTGAACCTTCAGGCATCACCAAGTTACCGATAGAGGCAAGGAAAGTGATGGCGAGTAAAAGAATTACAAATGGAAAGGTTCGACTCCCCGGCTGACCTTCTCGGCCCATTAATCCGCGATCAAACAGCGTACTTAAAATACTCATTCTGCCGCTCTCCCCTTCTGTGGAAACAGTCCTTTCGGTTTTTTCTGAATAAACAAGATGATGAATACCAATACCAAGATGCTAGCCAATACTGCACCGGTAACCGGCTCAAGAAATTTATTGGCAATACCTAAGCTGAAGCCTGCTACCAAGGTCCCCCAAAGGTTTCCAACACCACCAAACACAACGACCATAAAGGAGTCGATAATGTAAGCTTGCCCGAGATTCGGCCCTACGTTCGTTAACTGACTCAAAGCCACACCCGCCATACCGGCGATACCTGAACCTAAACCAAAAGTCATTGCATCGACCCAGTCTGTGCGAATACCCATGGCTTTTGCCATGTCACGGTTCTGAGCAACCGCACGAACATTCAACCCCAATGAGGTCTTATTTAAGATCAACAACAACAGACCAAACACCAATAATGCAAAGGCAAGAATGTAAAGGCGGTTCATCGTGAGCGATAAGACAGGGTTGATATCTAAGGAGCCACTCATCCAGCTCGGCGTTTCAACTTGGCGGTTGAGCGGAGAAAATACGGTGCGAACCAATTGCTGCAAGATGAGACTGATACCAAAGGTTGCCAGTAACGTTTCAAGCGGACGACCGTGAAGATGACGAATTACGCCTCGCTCTATACAGATGCCAACAAAGCCCGACACTAGGAAAGCTGCCGGAATAGCGACCCAAATCGAATAGTCGATAGCATTCGGCATCAGCAACTGAACCACATAAGTGGTATAAGCGCCCAGCATGATCATCTCACCATGCGCCATATTAATAACGCCCATAACGCCAAAGGTAATTGCCAGGCCAATTGCAGCAAGCAAAAGGACAGAACCTAAGCTCAATCCGAAAAAGAGCTTATCGACAAACTGAAAGTTAGCGACTCGATCTTCAATCAGTGTTAACGCCTTTTGTGCCGCCGCCACAACGACTTCATCACTATCATTTTCAACAATTTTGGCGAGCAGATTCTTAATCTCATTTTCCAAACGACCTGCCAGGGTTTCAATTGACGCCAGTCGTTCTTCGCGAACTTTGCTGTTTTCTAAGGCATAAATAGCAAGTGCAACCCCCATCATTTCCAATACTTCTTCATCTTGCTCAGACACTTTCACTGCTTGAATGGCTTCAATCAGGCTTTCATCCAAACTTGATAGTAAAGAAGTGAGCGCTGAAAGACGCAACTCTGGGTCCTTTGCACTTAGCTGAATACGTGCAATTGCCCCACGGAGATAAGAGCGCACTTTGTTATTCACACGAACTTTCTTGTAGAGTTTCTTTTTCAATGGCTCTAACTCAGCACCGGTGAAAACTTCGTGAAAGACTTTTTCGCCATCAACTTTTTTCACCGACATAAGTGAGTTACGGTCTTTCTTAAGATAATGAAGCTGCCCCTTTAGCATCACCTGAAACATGGGGAGCAAGGTTTCCCCTGCGTGTGCTTCCAAGTCTTTCAAGATCGGAATAATCTTCTTAAGCTTGGCTTTCGTCAGTTTGCTTAAGAGCGCTTGGGTTTCGCTATCTATTGCTGTCGCAACAGTGCTTGGACTGTTCTCGGCGTTCGATGCCGCATAGCTTTGGTTGAACACCAAGCTAAACATTATCGCAAGAATAAAGGGCAGGATTCTCACCGCTGTACTCCATTTTAGGTTCATTTAACACGCAACTTCCCTGTTGTGTCTGTTCAGATATGATCTGAAGCCAAACATCATAGGGAAATTACGGGGTTGTAGGTTTAGAAATGAGGAGCACCGGACAGTGCTCCCCTTTTAAGTTGCCGAATAAATGTTTCCGGCTAGCTAAAGCTCAGGTCTTAGAAGTTCTGACCAGAACACTTAGCTGTTTTAGTATTAAAGTTGCCGCACTTAACCGGGTCAGTCCAGTCAGCAATTAGGTCTTTAGAACCTGGTAGGTAGTTAGACCAAGCATCACCAATTACTTCACCGTTAGTTTCCCAAACCACTTCAAATTGACCATCTTCTTGAATCTCGCCAATTAAAACTGGCTTACTCAAATGGTGGTTAGTATTCATAACAGCAGTACCGCCAGTCAGGTTAGGTACCGATACACCCAAGATAGCTTGCTCAACTGCGTCTACGTCAGTAGTACCCGCTTTCTCAACTGCTTTCGCCCACATTTCGAAACCAATGTAGGTCGCTTCCATTGGGTCGTTAGTCACACGCTTGTCGTCTTTGATGTAAGACTTCCAGTTTGCAATAAACTCTTCGTTTACATCACTTTCAACGCTTTGGAAGTAGTTCCAAGCTGCCAAGTGACCAACAAGTGGCTTAGTGTCTAGACCAGACAGTTCTTCTTCACCAACAGAGAATGCAACCACTGGAATATCTTCAGCAGAAATACCCTGGTTACCTAGCTCTTTATAGAAAGGAACGTTTGCATCACCATTAATTGTTGAAACAACCGCTGTCTTCTTACCTGCGCTACCGAACTTCTTGATGTCTGAAACAATTGACTGCCAATCAGAGTGACCGAAAGGTGTGTAGTTGATCATGATATCTTTTTCTGCAACGCCTTTAGCCTTAAGGTATGCCTCAAGAATCTTGTTCGTTGTACGTGGGTAAACGTAATCAGTACCTGCAAGTACCCAACGCTCAACCTCAAGGTCATTCATCAAGTAGTCAACGGCTGGAACCGCTTGCTGGTTTGGCGCAGCACCTGTGTAGAAAACATTTTTAGACGACTCTTCACCTTCGTACTGAACAGGGTAGAACAACAAACCGTTCAACTCTTCAATGACAGGAAGAACCGCTTTACGTGAAGATGACGTCCAGCAACCGAAAATTACGTCAACCTCGTCTTTAGTAAGCAGTTCACGTGTTTTCTCTGCAAATAATGGCCAGTTCGATGCGGGGTCAACCACAACAGGCTCTAGCTTCTTACCTAGCAAACCACCTTCTTTGTTCTGCTCTTCGATCATCATTAGAACCGTGTCTTTCAGTGTTGTTTCACTGATCGCCATAGTGCCTGATAGAGAGTGAAGTACACCGACTTTAATCGTGTCAGCAGCCATTGCGCTCATTGCAAATGCTGAAGCACTTGCGCTAAGAACTAAACCTTTAAGCATTTTTTTCATTGTCATGATTCTACCTTCCTCAAAATAAGACTCTTGGATAATGAGGCACTTGTTATAAATTTGGAGTTATAGCCTCTTCATGAACGATTATGAAAAATATACTGCTTCGGGGGTATTGGCTGATTGACGAATTCGACTACGTCAAATAACGTATTCACTCTATAAACCGACTCTTACTGACACTCAATAAAGCTCGTTACAATAAGCCGCAAAGATTAAAAGACTAATAGAGATTGTTTGCTAGTATTAATAGTTAATAAAGAACAACTATGATATCCCCTGAGCTCATGCAAAAAAAATTCGTTGTAAAAGACATCCTGAAGCACCATAACATCACCAGCTGGTTCCAACCGATCATTAATGTCGAGCGGCGTGAACTCATCGGCTGGGAGGCCTTTTCACGAGGGCCAGAGACTGATAATGGTTTAGAAACGCCAGCAATGTTTGATACGGCTGCCGAAGCGGGTATTTTAAAACCTTTTGACTTGATGTGCCTACACACAGCGGCCGAGAGCTTTGACCAGCTTCAACTGGAGAACAAGTTATTCATCAACATATCCAACGAAATGCTCATCGCCAGTAGTCGTTTAAAGGATCAGGTTGGAAAACTCATTGCTGACAATAGAGTTCCATCAACACGTATGGTGTTGGAAATTGATGAAAAGAATGCCAGCAATAACATTAATGAGCTTATCGAAGCTGTTCATTTTTTTCATGAGCAAGGCTTTGAGGTCGCAGTTGACCATTTGAGTGGAATAGACAATGTTGGTGAAAGCGCGTCGTTACATAAACTCTGGTCTGAAATAAAACCAGATTACATCAAACTGGATCGCAGCTTCATTCAAAACGTAAATGGTAGTGCCAGCAAACAAAAAACGGTCAAAGAAGTGGTAGCTGTCGCCCGCTCGATTGGTTCTGTGTTAATTGCTGAAGGGGTCGAAACAGAAAAAGAGCTTAAGAAGCTATATGAGCTAGGAGTTCATAATGTCCAAGGCTATTTAATTCAAAAACCACAGTTAGCACCCGTCGCCCCCAAGCTCGATGACTTACTCGACAAAGAACTGTTCGCAGAAACCAACCAAAAAAGTTTGGCCTGCGACTTGGTTGTTTCAACAGCTCATGTCGAAGTCGGCACCACAATCCAAAGCGTCTTTGAGTTACTTGAAGCCAATGTTCACATGAGTTCCATTGCGGTAGTAGAGAATGAGAAAGTAAAAGGCATTATCTTTCGCACTCCCTTTATGAACAAGTATTCCAAGCGACAGAGACGAGAAGTCGTTCAAGCCAAGTGTATCTCAAGCGAAATGAGCTCAGACTTGCTGCATGTTGACGCTCATCAGCGCATAGAGCAAGTCAGCCGCCTGGTCACATCTCGCGCGCAATTAGATGCAGAGCATGACTTTATTATCTCTAATGAGCAGCATTTTCTTGGGATCGGAACGGTCATCGACCTATTACGCAAGGTCACTCAGTTGCGCGTCAAACCAGATCACCAGGAAAACATCCTGACCATGCTCCCGGGGAACACCCCTATCGGGAATTGCGTCATGGAACTTCTGGATAAAGATACTCCCTTCTCAATCGCGCTTCTCGATTTGGCAAACTTTAAACCCTTCAACAATCATTACAGCCACAACCGGGGTGATGAAGTACTGATCATGTTTGCCGAGATTCTAAGAAAGCAACTTAAACAAGGCGCTAGCTTTGCCGGGCATATCGGTGGGGATGATTTTGTACTGATTATGCCTCAGGATGAGTGGCAAGAATTACTCCGCTCCGTTTTCACTGAGTTCAACCACAAAGTACTTAAATTCTATTCGGATAACGACATCAAACAAGGTGGTATCGAAAGCACCGACCGAAATGGTCATATGCGCCTATTCGATTTTGTATCTCTCTCGGCAGGTGTCATGACCGTTAAAGAAGAATATTTCGACTCCTTCCAAAGCTTGCTGACTCAGCTTATACAACTAAAACAGCGCACAAAGAGACAACTTGGTACCTGCTTGGCCCATTTGAATGACGCTCAAATCAAGCTCTATTCTTATGATGAAAGCGGCTTTGTCGATGAAGGTGTGAGCGATTAACTTAGATATTGTCACCCAAGCAGCATAGGCGTGAACTATGCTCAAGTAGGCTACATAGAAAGTTAAACAATTTAAAGCAGGTAACATTATGGCGAGTATCGACAAACCGGCTCCACGAGAAAACTCTCACACGATAAGCGATAACCCCAGTATCAACATTTTACCTTGTGAGACAATGCCCTACGCCACAGTCTCCCCTGAAGGCTCCCTTGAAATCCTTTCTGCCTATGAAGTAAAACAATTAGTCGAGTTATCGAGAACCAAGGTCTATGAATTGTTTAAGCGCTGTGCTTTAGCGGTCTTAAATACCGGCAGCACCGTCGATGATACCAATGAAATCATCGAGCGCTATAAAGATTTCAGTATCAAATTTATACGCCAGTCTCGTGGTATCAAGCTGCTGATTGAAAATGCGCCTGGCTCAGCCTTTGTTGATGGCAAGATGATTCGCGGTATTCGGGAACAACTTTTTTCAGTATTAAGAGATGTGCTCTACGTTCAAAACCAACTGCTTGACCCTCAGCATTTTGACTTTGAACACTCCAAGGGCATCACTGATGCAGTCTTTCATATTCTTAGAAATGCCAACTTGCTGCGCAAAGGCGCCCAAGCACCGCTTATAGTCTGCTGGGGTGGCCACTCTATCAATCGATGCGAATATGAATTTACCAAAGAGGTGGGCTACCAACTAGGCCTTCGCGAAGCAAACATTATTACCGGCTGTGGCCCCGGCGCAATGAAGGGGCCCATGAAAGGTGCCACAATAGGCCACGCCAAACAGCATTTTGAAGAGCGGCGCTATATAGGCATTACAGAGCCAGGAATTATCGCAGCCGAGTCTCCAAACCCTATCGTCAATGAACTAGTTATACTCCCAGACATCGAAAAACGCCTGGAAGCCTTTGTGCGCTGTGGTCACGGGGTTATCGTATTTCCTGGCGGTGTTGGTACGGCAGAGGAAATTCTCTATATTTTGGGCATTCTACTTCACCCCAAAAACGCTAAGACCCCCTTCCCTTTAGTCTTTGCCGCCGGAAAAGAAAGCGAAGCCTATTTCAAGATGATTGACGATTTTATTGGCCAAACTCTTGGCGAAGAAGCACAAGAGAAATATCAAATTATTACTGACAATCCCGGTGCTGTCGCTCAGCATATGGTGCAAACCTGTCATAAGGTCTTTAAACATCGCCGCTCCCGAAAAGATGCTTATTTTTTCAACTGGCAACTTCATATCGACCATCAGTTTCAAAAAACTTTCGAGCCCACTCATCCCAACATGGCAAACCTAGACCTGTCCAAAAATCAGGAGCCTCACATTCTTGCCGCAAACTTACGCAAAGCTTTTTCAGGAATTGTTGCCGGTAATGTCAAGGAGCAAGGTTTGAAAGCAATTGCAGAGCATGGTTCATTCAAGATCACTGGAGATTTGGAAATTATAGAGCCATTGGATAAGCTCTTGCGCACGTTCGTCGACCAGCGCCGAATGAAGCTGGGTGATAAGGAATACAAACCTTGTTATGAGGTTGTCTCATGAGATGATAGGGAAACCTCCTTAGTTAGAATTCAGCTAGAGATGGAACACTTCGCTGACAAGTACTAGAATGTGCCACTTATTAAGGCCCGTATTCGATAAACAGGGGCCTTGCTGCTTTCCAACATCAGGACAATTATTTTGAGCGACTCTGCTTTTTCTTCCCAAGCCCTAAAAAAAGAACTTTTAGACAATCTGGATTCATTAGGCTATCAAGCCATGACACCGATTCAAATGCAGAGCCTGCCCCTGATTATTGAGGGAAAAGATGTCATCGCGCAAGGTCAAACGGGCTCAGGAAAGACTGCCGCATTTGGGCTTGGGCTACTCAATAAGCTAGACGTAAAACGTTTCAGAATTCAATCTTTGGTGCTCTGCCCTACTCGTGAGCTGGCCGATCAAGTCGCCAAAGAAATTCGCAAACTTGCCCGCGCTATTCACAATATAAAAGTTCTCACCTTATGTGGCGGCATGCCTTTTGGCCCTCAAGTTGGTTCTTTAGAGCACGGCGCACATATCATCGTCGGTACTCCTGGCCGGGTTGAAGAACACGTTAGAAAAGGTAACCTGAAGCTCAACAATGTTGACACGCTGGTATTGGACGAAGCTGATAGAATGCTAGACATGGGCTTTCAGGAGGCCTTGGATACTATCATTGAAGATATACCAGAAGAGCGCCAAACTCTGCTGTTAAGCGCAACCTATCCAAAACAGATTCAATCGATCGCAGCGCAATATCTCACCGATCCGGTCATGGTAAAGGTTGAGTCAACACATAGTGACAGCAGTATTGAGCAACACTTCTATGAACTCCCAGATCAAGATGAGCGAATTGATGCAGTTCATCGTATTCTCATGCAGTATCAACCACCATCAACGGTGATTTTCTGCAATACCAAACGAGAAACCCAAGACCTGGCAGATGCCTTACATGATAGAAACTTCAGCGCCATTGCGATACATGGTGATATGGAACAGCGCGATCGAGACCAAACTCTTGTTAGATTCTCTAATCAAAGCGCCTCAATTCTGGTCGCAACGGATGTCGCGGCCCGCGGTCTCGATATTAAAGATCTAGATGCTGTCATAAACTTTCACATAGCACGCGACTCCGAAGTCCATGTTCATCGCGTTGGCAGAACAGGCCGTGCAGGTAGTAAGGGTTTGGCATTTACACTCTACGCAGAAAAAGAACGCTATCGCATAGATAGATTAGAACAGTACCTGAACAAAGAAATAGTGGCAGAAGCACTTCCTTCAGCAGACGTCCTTGCCAAAAAGCCTTTTTACCCACCAATGAAAACAATTCAAATTGACGGTGGAAAGAAACAGAAAGTCAGACCTGGCGACATATTGGGCGCACTGACAGGCGACAAGACGATAGAAGCAACATCGATAGGCAAGATTAATATCTTTGACTTCTCAGCCTATGTTGCGGTTGAACACAAAGTTAGTCGCAAAGCGCTTGAGAAAATTTCAAAAGGAAAACTAAAAGGTCGAAACTTTAGGGCTCGCTTTATTTAAGGCATTGGGATCAGTGTATAAAACATTTTACACTGATCCCAATTCGTTATAATCGCTAGTGCTTACGTCCGAACCTGTATAAACCTAGTAAGGGGAACAAACTAAAAAACAGTGATGAAGGCTCATTCACTTCTATTGAATCAACTGGCCAGTCTCTATATAACAACCACCCTGTACCTTCGTATGAATCTACAAAACGATTAGCGTTATCGATACGATCGAACTCAGATTTCTTCTCGACTGTCTTTAAGGCCCTATCTTGGCGAGTCATAATGTATCCAGCCCAATCAGGTTTATGAGACTCAAAAAAGACTAGGTCAGTACCACTTCCAGTTGTAAAGGTATCGCCAACTAACTCGTGATAGTCTCGCGTTACATCTCTATCTGTCCAACACCCTTCACTCGAGTAGGCAGTACAAGTGGTCGCCCTATAAGCAGGCAATAGTGCTTCGATAAACAGCTGGGCATCAAGCGAATTGGCAATAGACCAACCTTGGTAAGCACCTTGAGTCAACGCACGCGTTTCTTCCAAAGTATTACCAGTCAGTTCATCCCAGCGTAGCCAATCCCGGTTGTTTCGGCTATCAGAAATAATGCTAGCATTAACATCTGCGTCATAGCTTAGCGAGCCAATAGTCATCGACATCACCAAACCCGACTGGCTCAGCAGAGCAGCCAATATAACGAAGATAAAGAAAGTGTTCGGCACTTTAGTTTGCTTGTTCTTTTGAGACATTAAGATCTTCATATTCTTATTTTCGTATTATTAAAATCCACCACGTCTGGCAAGTGAACTTTCGTGCCACAGGTGGAGGAAAATTCAGCTTGTTATGTGGCAGGCTTGAACAAGGGAGAACGCAGAACAGCAAACTGTTTTTGATAGAAAAAACCGTCTTCCTTAGACTAAAGTTTTACTAATTGAGTTTTAAGAGTCATCCTTTTCAGAAGAGAGTATATCATTCACGCATTTAGCATACGGAGCAATTATGTGACGCGAGTCTTATTCCTTCCACTTAGCCCATGGGTCAATAGCACCAGAAGAGGGCTTACTCGGCTTCTTAGCGCCTGATTCTTCGTTGTCGCTATTAGGCTTATCTCTTGTCTTTTCAGATCCAGATTTAGTGTAGGGCGAAGCGGTAAACTTCCTGTTTCTCGAAAAGCTATCACCACTACCTCGCCTTTCTGCAGCTTTTCGCTCTCGTTTTTCCCTAAGTTCCTCAGCATCTTCAAGGCTTAGTTCTGCCGGTTCACCAGGAGTTTGTCCGTCAGGAATAATACGGTCGCGAGGAGGCAATTCGAACTGCTCAGGGGAAGCCTTAGGGAGACTTTTAAACTGGTAAAGGTAAAATGCTTCAACTCTTTCACGAGCCCAATCCGTTTTCTTTAAAAACTTAACGCTGGACTCGATACTTGGATTTGTCTTGAAGCAATTCAGATTCAAATATGCGTGCAGGATTTGAAAGCCATAGAAATCAACGATTTCTGTCACAAGCGTCTTTAAACCCAGGCCATGCAAAGGGTTATTCTGGTAGTTAATTTCTTCAGTCATGAGGTGGTTGGGCTCCAAAAAGTAATTCGCAGCATTATACCTTAAAGAAGCAATAGAAGAGTTTGTTTTAAATAACTTTCGAACAAACCACTAAACTAACTCAATCTCTGAGTCGCAGAGATCGACTTCTTCCTCAAGCCCATATTGATTAATAAATTCCTTCACACGCTCAGTCGCATTCTTTCTGCTCATTTTGGGGCACAGGAATAAAGTTGGCTTATCACAGTAACGGTCCAGAAAACGATCAATAAAGCCTTCATCACAATCATCTGACAAAAACAGAATCCATGCAGAAATTCGGTCATAGAACTCATATCGACTTTCAACAAAGGTAGTAGGGTGATTAAAGTGGCGGACATCTACCCGGTATGAACTCAGCTCCTTTCTAATTAAAGCTGAATACATTTTTGAGTCAGAAAATATTCCTAGACTACGCTCACACAGATAGTTTGGCCCAAGATACCGGTCTTCTATACTGAGCTGATTACCCACGATTACTCTCGCGTTATCAGACTGCGCAACAAACATATCAAATAAGTCGATATGAGGATGCTCTTTGAGCTCCTGCTTTTGACTTTCCTCTACCAGCATTTGAGGCAAAGCTTTCACACCTTCCAGATAGAAAGCCTCATCCTTTTCAGTACTTACGTATACAGGCCTATCCGACGATTCAGGTTCCGATAGAGGTTTCCCTGCACGAGTCCGATAAAAAGATGTTTTAGTAGAGTGTGTTTTGACGCTTGACTGCGATAAACCTGAATACACATCCGAATACAAATTGTTCGGCTTTATGTCATATCCTTTTCTAGTGAAAGGTATTGAAGTGCTTCGTTTGGGAGCTTGCCTCTGAGCCCGGTATATTTCAGGGTCAATAAAGCGTAAATCTGGCTTTGGTTTCTTATGTAATTTTAGGCGTTTAAACACTGCGGCGAACCTCCCTATTCCCTGCATGAACTTGTCAATTCCCTTTTATCGGCAGTTCCAATACTGCCTGAAGCGCAGTTTATTCGAATTTTGAACCTAGTCACAATACAAAAACACGAGATAATCCAAATATGTGACACATTACTTCCATCATAAAACCAGATTTCACATTTGTTTGCAGAACCTTAGCTTACTTTTGCGTAATAATGACTAGGCTTTAGTTATGAACATCTATTAACCAATATAGTTTAACTTTAAAGTTTGCAGGCATTATCATGAATATTCACATGTTCGGCAGTAAAAGCATTAAGAGCAAGTCTGACCTTAAGAAAGTCAATATTCCAACGGGCTCATCAGCTCATGCGGAAGATATCTGGTCAACTGGTGAGTAAGATGCCCTGCATATTCCAATTCTAGGCTCTGAAGCGCATCAATCTCAAGACGACAATCACGCCAAACCTGATCTTTTGAACCCTTTTGGCGTATATATTTCGGAAGAAGCAAAAAATGAAGATGTAATGCTATCTTCCATTGAGGAAAGCAAGCCTCCTTTATTAGAGGACGGTTCGATTCTCGATGATATATGCGCCGAAGCTGAACTATTACTTGAAGAGCTTCGGACTCTAGAACCAGAGAAAGCCCTTGAACCAGCAAGCGAGGAAACAGAGAGAACTGAGATCGTCCAAGAAGAAGCGCTAAGCGAAGAATTAATGCACGCACCAATTCCTACACCACTTGTTGAAGAATGCACCGAGAGAGTCGTCGGCGTATACGCATCATTAGAGCTCTATGTTAAAAGCTTATCTAAAGAGCTCGCTCTATATTGTGATGCAGAAATTCATTGTTTTGACTCCAGCATGAACGAAGCACAGCTTCAGGACGACACCCGCATCAATATGTGGATTGTGAATTTATCAGATGATGATGAAAGCGAATTGCTTGACTCAATTCTTGAAGAAAGCGCTGAACACCCTACCCTTTATCTGTCGGGAAGTTTATCAAAGCATTGTAAGAAACGAATCCAGGCTTTCTTGGAAGAGAATTAACACTTAAGACTTTTCTATGTTGACCTTACCGAGCTAGGTAATTAGCTAATCATGACCTGCCGGTAAACTTTGCAATCAAGCGAGCCAGCCAATTTCTGCCACTTCGGTTTGCCAGCTTTTCTGATTCTGCATTAAATTTTTTAACTTCATTAAAAACAATCTGCTGCATTTGAATTGCAGACAATGAAGCACTTCTATGCACCTCATTGCTATGAGCGTAGTCCGCAGACAGGCTGTGTTGTCTGTACATTAATTGCAGAGATTCTGAAGACGAATGTTCAGGCAATTCATTGCTGCCTACCGCTTTCGAGAACACTTCAGCATTATCGTTAAGACTTTCGGTAACACTGTCATCTGAAAGCTCACAGTTTTGTTCCGCTTTCCCAACAGTAGTTTTAGCCCTTTCAATCGTAGTTTCTGCGGCCTCTTCGATGAGTGCTTCATTAAGCAAAGCTAGCGCCCAGCTTTCATCCACCGGTTCTGGCTTCACTGATACCTGGCTCTCACCCGATCTATTGTTACTACTGATGTCTTGTTTCTTCATAATACGTCATCTATACAGTAAACCCTGCGTTGCGGANAGGCTTTACGAAGCTGACCTGACACGTAAGCACATGAAAAATATATTAAATTTAAGAATGAAGATTATACACTTTTCATTCCATGACAAACATTTTGAATACTGGAAACCGTGAACTTATTGCAATTTTTTACACTCTAGAAAAGCAATACCTCACACTTCTCAAAAATATATAAGGGTTTTATGTATTCGATAGCGCAGTCTCTATAGAATAAAGAGTTGTTTTCTAACACTACGTGCGTCTGTATGATGCAAACGAGAACCGACTGTCTTCAGAATGATAGAGCCCAGTGCTTATCTATAGTTACAAGGAAGAAACTCATGAGCGCACTTATCCACTTGGCAGAAGTCTTTGTTTTTTTGCTTTTCATCATCACCTTCGTAAGAATTCGCTCACTCTATCGTGATTACCCTCCTCTCAACCATACTAAAAAAATGACACAAACTGACGAGCGTAAACCTTTAGTAGGAAATGCTTCAGCCAGTGTGAAATATGAGGACAAAATGGCTATCCTCAAAGAAGCACAAGTTTTTGCAGGTATGCAGCTTCTACCCCTAAAAAAGCGCTATGGAGATATACATGGCGAAAAGTATGCTTGGTTGAGAAAAGCCTGCGCTTTCTACCTTATAGGGGCAACCCGCGCTATAACGAACACAGGCCAATGTGGCCCAGGCACATACGAAGAAATTACTGGACTGGTAATCAAGTCTTGCTTGAAGACCCCTAACAACGACGTACTCGCTTATCTAAAGAGCGCTTCAAATGACGAGTGGGATAAAGAGCAAAAGGTCTTAGCATTAACTGGAGAGCAAGCAGCAGCTAACTGGGTATCAGGCAAGGCTATCCCTCACCACACTACCCTGGACGAACACTTAAGTCGAAACGGAATTATTGCTTAAATTCCAGTGACTGATAGTGAGATAATTTTCTCGTGCCCCTCACCTACCTGAATCTCTTTGCTGCGGAGGCAAACTTTCTCAACTCGCTCGACGCTCATCTCGACTTGCTTAGCAATACTGTCACTCTGCATGTCTACCGAGGCATCTTTTAGACAGCGAGTAATAACACCTTCGTCCATTTTGAATTTCATCCATAAATACAGCCAGACATGCGCCCAGAGAGAGATAATTATCACCAGTGCCAAAACAATATTCTGTGTCATTTATTGATGCTCTCCAATCGCTTCACTTAAGGACTTCAAATGCGCATGCCGCTGTGACTTATCAAGTTCAGACAAGCGCTCAACCTCCTGATAAAAAGCATCCCAATCCTCACCAAGCCTGTGGTATAAAGCGATAAAACCTGGCACCAAGTCCTGATAGTTCGATAAGGTTGAAAAACCGGCATTGTTAAGTTCATTCACCCAGCGGTCATAGCGACTATCCCAAGCATGCTTCTGCTTTAGAGATTGAAAGGAGAGTTTCATTTCCTTCAGCAGCTTATCTTTCTCTTTACGTTTTTTTTCTACGCTCCATGAGTCGTCCTGGTAGACATCATGAAGTTTATCTTTGTAGCTCAAAACAAAGCTCATTAACTTCTTTTGCTCTGCTTTTGCTTGCTGATATTCTTGATATTTATGTGTTTGACTTTGGTTCTTATACCAAAGCTCAGCGCCAATCGTACCAACAGCCGTAGCGAAGTTTTCGTTAAATTTAGTATCATTTTTTATATAGAGCTTGCGATGAGAAATCTCATGTATCAACAACTCGACCAGATATACTTCATCCGTAAATATGAAACTACTTAACAATGGGTCGTCAAAAAAACCTAAGGTAGAATAAGCCCGCACGCCCCCCACTCGAGTTTCAAAGCCTTGTTTTTCAAGTCTCAAGGCTTCAGCTTTGGCCATAGATTGATCGTAATAGCCTCTATAGGCCAAACACCCAAGTATTGGGTAGCACCAAGTATAAGCATCCAAAGACAGTTCAGACGCAGCATAGACATTCCAAACCGCATAGCGTCGGCCTAAGTCTGTATAACTGGTATATGCGTCATCGACTGGTAGATTGAGTTCCTTGCTGGCAAAATCTCTAAGCGCTTGAGATAAAATCAGACGCTTTCGAAGCTCCTCAGAGGTTTCATCATCCGCTAGCAGTGTCTCAACAGGCTCTCGATTCCACAAAAGAGAGGTTTGGCCATTTAACAAATGTGAATAATAACTAACTGAAGAACAAGCACTCAGCAAGGTCACAGACGACAAACACAGGGCACCAAGCCCCAAAACCTTTAATCGCTTTCGCAAGCACTTCCCCTTTTTACGACAAAGCCTCGAAGGCTGGCTTGAATTATAAAAAGAGCTTTTAGATTCGAGCTCTTAAGTGACCCGCATCAAGATTGGTGAATACTGAATATCGTCATTCACTAGAAATCATTTTATGATTAGATCATTCTTATGAAGAAAGAATCTGACCACAGGATTAGAATCTATGTCAACAAAGTGGCACACCTTAAATACTGAAGAATGCGCAGAAGCTCTGAATTCAATAATAGAAAAGGGCCTAAGTAAACAAGAAGCGCAGGAACGTTTAACTACACAGGGAGAAAATATTCTGGAACAGGCCAACACCCGCCCTTGGTGGAAGGTGATCATGGCTCAGTTTCAGGATGTAATGATTATGGTGCTACTCTGCGCGGCGGCGATTTCCGGTCTAGTCGGTGAAGCCGTGGATACACTTATTATCCTTTGTATTATTGGCCTCAATGCAATATTGGGCGCTTTTCAAGAATTCCGGGCTGAAAAAGCGATGGCTTCTCTTAGAGCCATGGCGACACTCGAGACGCTGACTTTACGCGATAGCAAATGGCAGACTATTTCCAGCACGCAACTCGTCCCTGGCGATATTATTAGCCTGGAGGCCGGCAACGTAGTGCCTGCCGATGTTCGCCTTGTCGAGGGCAAGGATATTGAGTGTGATGAATCATCACTGACAGGTGAATCTCTTGGTGTTGATAAACGTGTCGAAGCACTTGAACACGAAGATACCTTGCTCGCTGAGCGCAGCAATATGCTATTCAAAGGCACTCAGATCAACAGGGGCTCAGCTCAATGCATTGTCACTGCCACAGGCATGGAAACCGAGCTGGGGAAAATAGCCTCATTGCTAAAAAGCGCTAAACAGAGCCATACGCCACTCCAGAATAGGCTAGCCCTATTCAGTAAGCGTCTCGCTATCAGTATTGTGTTTATATGCCTGGTTGTGATTGTCCTTGGCCTTATTCGGGGTGAACCCTGGTTATTAATGCTGCTAACCGGTATTAGCCTAGCTGTGGCAGCCATTCCCGAAGCCCTACCTGCTGTTGTAAGTATTGCCTTAGCCTTAGGGGCAGCAAAAATGATCAAGATTAATGCCTTGATGCGTAACCTACCTTCTGTCGAGACCTTAGGCTCGGTTAGCTACATCTGCTCTGATAAAACCGGCACTCTCACTCAGAACAAAATGCACGTAGACAAGCTAATTACACCTGAAAGCAAACCTTACGCCCTGAACAGTTTGGCTCAAAGCTCGCACCTTGCACATGTGCTCTCGCTCAACAATGATGTCAGGGTTAGTCGCGAGATAGAGCAGTCTAGTGGCGAACCGACAGAGCTAGCCTTGTTCAACTGCGCAGCCCAAGCTGGCTTCCTAAAAACAGAACTTGAGAAATCGCTTCCGCGCGTTGCCGAGTGTGCCTTTGACTCTAACCGAAAGCGTATGACTACTGTACACAAGCTAATGGGTGAACCCCACACACCCTTAATTTCTTATACGAAAGGGGCACCTGAAGCAGTACTTTCCTGCTGTAGCCAAGCTTTTACCCAAGCCGCAGAAGTGCAGCAGTTTGATCGTGATCTCTGGCTAGATATTGCAGAAGACCTTGCGACACAAGGCTACCGAGTACTCGCTTTCGCTATGAAGAACTTAAATGACGGCGACACTTTCGATCAGGAAACGCTTGAGTCACAGATGACTTTCCTAGGCTTAGCCGCATTGATCGACCCTCCCCGAGAAGAAGCCAAAGAGGCCGTTCAACAATGTAAAACAGCTGGTATCACACCGATAATGATTACCGGGGATCATCCTGCAACAGCTTTGGCAATTGCGAAACAACTCGATCTGGTTCCAGCTAACGAGTCAGCGAATAGCAGTGAACATCACCCCAGTGTCATTACCGGGGCTGATATGGCATCGATTGATGATATTGAACTCCAACAAACTGTTCAGTCAACGCAAGTTTATGCGCGAGTCTCACCAGAGCAGAAAGTCCGACTGGTAAATGCAATTCAAAGCAATGGCGAATATTGCGCAATGACTGGAGACGGAGTGAACGATGCCCCAGCACTCAAAAATGCCCACATAGGTGTCGCTATGGGGAAGAATGGCACTGACGTAGCTCGTGAAGCTTCTGATATGGTGCTACTCGACGACAACTTCGCCACCATCGTCAAAGCAGTCGAACAGGGTAGACGAATCTTCGATAATATTCGAAAATTCATAAAATATACGATGACCAGTAACTCAGGTGAAATTTGGGTATTACTGCTCGCACCTTTTTTGGGTATGCCTATTCCCCTGCTGCCTATCCACATTCTTTGGATAAACTTGGTTACCGATGGTTTACCTGGATTGGCCCTATCTGTCGAGCCAAAAGAAAAAGGTGTCATGGCCAGAGCGCCACGCCCACCAAATGAAAGTATTTTTTCTCACGGTATGTGGCAACACATTGTATTTATAGGTTTTTTAATCGGTGCACTATCTCTCTTCGCCCAATATTGGGCCCTAGAGTACAGCCCCGACTACTGGCAATCAATGGTATTTACCACGCTGACTTTATCCCAGCTCATGCATGTCATGGCAATTCGTTCAGAAACCTTGTCTCTGTTTTCTATCGGGTTCTTTACCAATAAGGCCTTAATTGCGGCATTGATCAGTACTCTCGCACTGCAATTACTTGTTATTTACACGCCACTAGGTAACGAATGGTTTAAAACTCAGGCACTCCCCATGACGGAGTTATTGATCTGCTGTGGACTAGCTTTAGTAGTTTTCTTCGCCGTAGAAGGCGAAAAGCATTTGGTAAGAAAAGGCTGGCTATATAAGAAATAAACGAGGTAAAAATAAAGAGGTTCAGAGTCGAATGGCACTTACTTAAGGAGAAAATGGCGTCATTCCCTTGAACAAGGGAATCCATTGTTTTGAGGCTAACTCAATGAAATTGAAGGACCATGACTATCGCTAACCTAAAGATTTCTAGTCTTTTTTAACTCTCTAGGTCAGCCAAACGGCTGAAAAACAATGGATTCCCGCCCCGCCCAGGCGGCCCTCTCTTGCTGCGCAATTCACCTTGTGCGCGGGAATGATGAGTTTCGGGGCGAAATCAAGCTTAAGTAAGTGCCATTCGGGTCAGAGTCAAAAAAGCCAACTGAACTCTGACCCAAATATTACTTAGCGCATTCTTACCTGATAATTCGCGTAGCTTTTCGCCACTATCGTACCTTCAGCGTCTTTAACCTCACCTTCCAGGACAAAGCTACTCTTGCCTTCTGCCAAGGTTTCTTCTTCCAGGCGGGCTAGTTCTTGGTCAGATAAACCAAACTCAACCGTGACATCAGTTTTGGCAACCTTGATGAATTCCATCTTTAAGTCGACTAAGACAGGATAAAAACGCTCATCAAAGCTCAGCATTGAAATAATGCCCCCAGGAATTTCGGCGACGGTAAATAGCGCGCCTGCGTACATGGCATTAAAGTGATTCTTGTTTGGCTTAAGGGGAATACCTGCTTTCAAAAAGCCGCGCTTTACCTCAAGTACTTTAAAACCATTTCGCGTCGCAAAAGGAATCGCCTGACCAACAAACTTGGTCAACAGAGCCGTCATTGCGGTGCTTTGAACTTTGGAGACAAAGCCTGAAGCGTCTGACTGAGGTTTGTTTGCCCAGTCACGCATGCGATTTTGTAGGTCTTGATTGATAGACTGAAGGTAGCTCATCATGTGGCCATCTTCCTTAAAGTAATTTGAAGGCGCTAGACTACCAGCCTGAGCAAGGCACGCAAGTGATATTCACTTAGTAGAAAAAGGGTACGCTAGGCAGCACCCGAGTTGCCATAACTAATGAAACGCTGCTCAAGCATTTCATACTCTTTTTTCAAGCGGTTCAGCTCGTCTTGCAATTCTTTAGGGGACTGACTGTTTTCTGCGAGGTCGACATAGTTGCTTTCGAGGGTTTCGCGCTCAGCTTCAGAACGTTTCAGTTTTTGCTGTGCCTCTTCAAGCGACTGCTTTAATAGGTAGGCTTCACTGTTGTCCGCCTTGAGATCATCAAGCTCTTTGGTCATAAGTGATGAATTAATTCGTAATTTCTTAATCTCCTTCACTTTCTCGTCCAGTTGTTCCGAAAGCTGCTGTGTTTTTTCGATTAACGATTCTTCTCTCTCATTGCTTGTATCAACAGCATCAACAACCCTCTTTAGGCTTGAAACTTTATTAGCCTCTTTTTCAATGTCTCGGCTAGCTTGCTGATATTGAACATTCATTGAGGTAATCCGCTTTCCTGATTCTTTCAAGGAGGCTTCGAGTGCCTCAATATGTTCAAGCAAACGCTGCCGCTCAGAATCACTAAAGGCTTGCCGGTCATTCTCAGATGTCATATCTTTAAGTTGCGAGCTCAAACTTAATTGCTGGCCGGACAATTCATCCAGTTTGTTCATTCCATCTTCGACAGACTCTTCCTCACCTTCTGAATCAGGCGCAGTCTTGCCTACCGTTTTTCCATCGTAGGCATATTCAAAAGTATGATGTTTCCCCGGCTTAAGCTTTGTCAGCTTATGCTTCAAAAACATAATGTAAGCGACGCTAATGCACAAACAAGCAAAGGTGCCGATTAGCAGCTGAATAATGATGTAATTTGTATCTGTCGGCATAATGTCTCTTCTTGGGCCATCCTTGATACGCAATCTTTCAACAAAAATTGCCTAAATTAAACGTAAATTTATTCTAATCGTAAATATAGTCTTATTTTGTTCATTTTTCTGTTGTGAATAATACAGTTTTTTACGTCATAACATCCATGTTCTGTAATATTTTGTTATCACCGACAATTATTCAGAGCAAAAATAAAATTCTTTTCTATACTGGAAGGTAGCCGATTTCCTTCTTTCGTTAAGAGATTCCACTATGCACGTGAAGCAATGCGTTTAAAAAACAGGATGCTGACAGAATGAACAAGCAAACTTTTTATAGCTTGCTATCAGGTGTGTGGACTAAGCTATTTGGTGCCGAGCTCAAATATATTGAGCCCCAGCCTCATCAACAAGAATGCATTTTAGAGTGCTTTGTAGAAATACCTATCGTTGGCCAAAACAATTTTTTAATGGTTTTAGCAATGCCAACAAAACTTAGCTACAGGGCCGCCTCTCTATTATTTCAGCTACCGGAAGAAGAGCTCAGCAAAAACGACGCAAATGACGCGCTCTGTGAATTAGGAAATATCCTGGCAGGCCAAGTACAACTCGAAATAAGCGAAGATACACACTTAGATGTGCCGATCCAGCTTACGAAGGAACAAGCGCAAACGCTAATGCAGGATATTGAGCCGGATTGGGAAGTCTTTACGCAGGATGAAGACGGAACAACCATATATGCCGGCGTATTTATTGGACAAAGTTAGCGCAATGAATAAACTATCGCTTCAAATAATTAATAAAGCAATTCAAACACTTGCTATATACAAAGGGTCTTATCCGCAATGAAATTTCTTATCGTAGACGATAGCCGTGCCATGCAAGTTATTGTTAAACGTGGCCTAGAACAGCTGGGTTATAGCGACAATGAATACAAGACGGCAAATAACGGAAAAGATGCGCTTAATATAGCCAAAGACTGGACGCCTGACCTAATTCTATGTGACTGGCATATGCCGGAAATGACAGGAATTCAGCTGCTGCAATTATTGAATAAATTGGAACTACCCAGCAACATCGGGTTTGTCACCTCAGAAACCTCTGAGAGCCGTTTAAAAGAAGCGAAAGAAATGGGTGCATGTTTCATTGTAAACAAGCCCTTTACCGATGAAGATTTGCATAAAGCAGTTCTGCCTATCCTCCAAGGCGCAATAGAAGGTGAGGATGCTTTAAAGCAAGATACAGCCGTAACTTGCGACAAAGGCATCACACTACCTACGGCAGCCGCATTCGATAAAGCCATTAATGCGGTCACCAGCTCTTCGGTTAAACTCACCGAAAAAACAACCGAGCCACTCAATTACGAGCACCTTCCCTTCATTACAGGTATTTACGCGATATCAGGCACCTCGTCTATTCGTAGTATCTGCGTACTCGATCTTGAAGCAAGCTGTTTTTTGGGTTCCGCTCTGCATAACCTGCCGGTTGAAGATGCGCTTGACTCAATACAGAAAAAGGCAATCCCAAAGCAGCTTCTCGAAAACTGCGGCATGGTACTCAAGGTAATTTCGGTTCTATTCTTCGACCAAAAAAGTGGCACGGACCTAAAGCTGGAAAACTTCCACCTGATCGCCAAACCATTCGATAAACTAGATGCGTTAAGTCGAAAAGGCGGTAACCAGCGCATGGATTTTGAGCTCTGTATAGATGGTTATGGGAAGGGCCGAATGTCGGTGATCGCAGTTAATCGCTAAGTTAGTTATCTATTCCGTTCATTTGTCTGGACCTTATATTTAACCTCGCTCCCTTACTCAATCTATTATCACCTTATACACTCCTATCACCTTGGGGGTATAAAGTTGATTAGGGTCAACTGCCCTGCTTTTCTTCGTTTCTCTTCGCTACAGATCACTGTATTAATGTTCGCAACGTCAATGGCTTACATTAAATATTGGATCTACAGACGAGATGAAATACCCTTTTGATGGAACAAGCTTTTCCCTTAGGAATTTGTATCTATTAGTTTCCTGTCTATTTATCTGCCTTATCGGCAGCCCTGCTTTTTCTGCCGGGCTTGATATCACGCCAATTAAAGCCCCTCTTCCCTTTATCCAAGAGGCTTTCCCGAATGCCAGCTCGATTTCTGAAAAAACTGGCGACCCTCAAATCAAAACGATTTTCCAAGACGAGCAAGTCATTGGCTACGCCTTTGAAACAGATGATGTCGCGCGTATTCCTGCCTACTCCGGTGAACCCGTCAATACACTTGTGACGTTGGATACTCAAGGAACAATCATTTCTGCCAATGTTCTGGAACATCATGAACCTATCTTGCTGGTAGGAATTCCAGAGCAAGATTTATGTGACTTTACGGACCAATACCAAGGGCTAAAAGTTAACACCAAGGTAAAAGTCGGCACGGGAACAGAAGAGAACACCGAGTATCTCGATGGCGTATCCGGTGCAACCGTCACTGTGATGGTGATGAACATGGGGATTATTCGCGCCGCCAACGAAGTGGCGATCGCGCATGGCATCATCGAAGCCTCTGAATTTGCCTCACAGGCTGCGGCCACGATTAATCAAGAAGTCTACCAGCCTTCCGACTGGCAGACCCTGACAGGCAACGGTGCGATCCGACGTTTCCATTTGAACAATTCCAAAGTCGATGATGCTTTCATGGCAACTGAAGCTGCGGACCAGGCAGCCCCGCTTGAAGAAAAAGAAGACACTTTTGTCGATCTATATTATACGCAATTGAATATCCCGACAGTCGGCCGTTCACTCTTAGGTGACGGTGAATATGAATGGATGATGGAGCAACTAAAGCCCGGCGAGCATGTAATAGGTTTACTCGGAAACGGCTATTCCTTTAAAGGCTCTGGCTATGTTCGCGGAGGAATATTTGACCGAATCGTCATTCACCAAGGTAAAAATGAGTTCAGCTTCAGGGATACCGAACAATACCGAATTAACGACCTATATGCTGCGGGTACGCCGCACTTTAAAGAAATGTCGCTGTTCATTGTCAGCGAGCATCATAAGTTTGACCCCGGACAACCCTGGCAAGTCGAGCTACTTATTCGCCGCCAGACAGGCCCTATTGAAGGCGTCTTTACCAGTTTTAAACCAGAGTATGCCGCACTCGAAGAGTTTTTAATTAGGCCTGAACCGCCAGAAATCTAAGAAGAAAAAGCGCTATGGGAACAGGTTTGGGAAGATAAGAGTACGGCAACGAAACTGCTGGTCTTCAGCATGTTGGTTCTCACCCTTGTATTATTCATACAAGATTGGTTAGTTAAGTTCCCTCGCTTTATGCACTATTTCAGAATTGGCTTCCTTCTTTATACAGTAGGGTTTATTGGCTGGTACTGTAAGGGACAGCTGTCCGTTGTCAATGTACTTACCTTCGTTCAATCGCTGATGAACGACTTCAACTGGGAAACCTTCCTCCTCGACCCGATTATTTTTGTACTTTGGGTTTTTGTCGCTGCCACAGTCTTAATGTGGGGCCGAGGTGTTTACTGCGGCTGGTTGTGCCCCTTCGGTGCCTTGCAAGAGCTGATAGGCGAAATCGCGATGAAGCTACGCATTCCTCAGCTACATATTCCTTTTGTTATTCATGAGCGTTTATGGGCGATTAAATACCTAATTTTGCTAGCTTTGTTTGGCTTATCACTGGAGTCCCTGGCTGTCGCAGAAACCTATGCCGAAGTGGAGCCTTTCAAAACAACTTTCCTGCTGCGCTTCGATCGCGATTGGCCCTTCATTCTTTACGCGGCCGGGCTTCTGGTTACGTCAATATTTAATCGTAAGTTCTATTGCCGCTACGTCTGCCCAATGGGTGCAGCCATTGCTATTCCTTCTTTCGCTCGCCTCTTCGACTGGCTAAAACGCCGAAAAGAATGCGGCAAGCCCTGCCAGCTTTGTGCCCAAGAGTGTGAGATCGGAGCGATTGCTCCTACTGGTGAGATTAATATGCGCGAATGCCACTACTGCCTCGATTGTCAGATGACTTATCACAGTAAAGAGAAATGCCCACCACTTGCCAAAAAATACCGCAAAGCAACGAAAGAAGCGCCTGTCGAGCCGGTTCGTATTGTCAACCAAGGAGGCTCATAAGATTCGAATACAAAAGAAAAACACACAATAAAAGCAATTAAAGAATTAGCAGTACAAACAACGAAGTAAGAAGTTCTCTATCACAACCAGGAACAACTTGGAGATCATTATGACCGACATAAATAAGGAAAACCCTGTCGACCGCCACGTCGATGATAGTCCTGAAAAAGAAGGCATGAGCCGTCGTAAATTTATTGGTGCAACCACTTTAGTCGGTGGTGCAGGTGTTGCTGCGTCAACACTTACCGCATCCATGTTTTCAGAACTTGCTCAGGCAAAAACGGCCGAGAAAATGGCTGCTAGCGCCCATGTAGGGCCAGGTGAGCTCGACGAATATTACGGCTTTTGGAGTGGAGGTCACTCAGGTGAAGTTCGCATACTTGGCCTACCTTCAATGCGTGAGCTAATGCGTATTCCGGTATTCAACCATGAAAGCGCGACTGGCTGGGGTCAGACCAACGAAAGTAAAGCAGTCATGGGTGAATCTGCCAAGTACTTTAACGGTGATGCACATCACCCTCATATGAGTATGCAAGATGGCCGCTATGACGGTAAGTATGTTTTCATCAACGATAAAGCAAATACTCGTGTAGCACGTATCCGCTGCGACATTATGAAAGCCGATAAGATGATCGACGTTCCAAATGTACAGGCGATCCATGGTTTAAGGGTTCAGAAAGTACCTCATACCAAATATATATTCTGTAACGGTGAATATGAAATTCCATTACCGAATGACGGACGTGATTTGGATGACCCTAGTAAATATTTCTCCATGTTCAACGTCATTGACGCTGAGAAGATGGAAATGGCTTTCCAGGTCATTGTTGATGGCAACCTTGATAATACCGATGCCGACTACGACGGTCGTTTCGCTGCATCAACCTGCTATAACTCTGAAAACGGCGTAACGCTACCTGAAATGATTTCAGCTGAGCGTGACCATGTTGTTGTATTTGATATTCCAGCGCTTGAGAAAGCGGTTCAGAACGGTGACTTCAAGACAATCGGCGATTCCAAAGTACCTGTAATCAATGGCCGTAAAGGTTCCAAATATACTCGCTATATTCCGGTACCCAAGAGTCCTCATGGCTTGAACACTTCACCAAACGGTGAATACTTTGTGGCTAACGGTAAGCTTTCACCAACCGTTTCAGTGATTGCGATCAAGAAGCTGGCTTCACTATTTGATGATAAGATCAAACCTCGCGATACCATCGTTGCAGAGCCAGAGCTGGGCTTAGGGCCGCTTCATACAGCCTTTGACGGACGCGGTAATGCTTATACAACCGTCTTTATCGATAGTCAGGTGGTTAAGTGGAACGTGGAAGATGCGATCAAAGCTTATCAAGACAAGAAAGTTAATTACATTCGCCAAAAGCTGGATGTTCATTATCAGCCAGGTCACCTTCACACCACCATGGGTGAAACCCGTGATGCTGATGGCAAATACCTAGTCTGTCTCTGTAAGTTCTCTAAAGACCGATTCTTACCGACGGGCCCACTTCGTGCCGAAAATGATCAGTTAATCGATATCTCCGGCGATGAAATGAAGCTGATTCACGACGGCCCGACCTTTGCTGAGCCTCACGATTGTATGATCGTTCATCGAAGCAAAGTGAAGCCAAGCAAAATCTGGAAGCGTGATGACCCCTTCTTCGCTGAAACCGTTGCTCAAGCAAAGAAAGATGGTGTAAATCTTGAAATGGACAACAAGATTATTCGCAAGGGTAACAAAGTGACGGTTTATATGACCTCGGTTGCACCAAACTTTGGCCTGAACAAATTTACCGTTAAGCAAGGCGATGAAGTCACCATGGTGATCACTAACCTTGATATGGTAGAAGACGTAACTCATGGTTTCTGTATGGTCAACCATGGCGTCAGTATGGAAATTGGCCCTCAGCAAACCCAGTCAGTGACCTTTACCGCCGACAAGGTTGGCGTACAATGGTTCTACTGTCACTGGTTCTGCCATGCACTGCATATGGAAATGCGTGGCCGAATGTTAGTCGAAGCTTAAACCCTTTAAGCTTTAGCTAACTGCTAAAGGCGAAAAAGAAGTACAAGATGTCACAACCATCTCGAATACTGCTGGAAACACAGCAGAACAAACAGAAGCACAGTGCGTATATCCTTATGCTGTGCCTCTGTACCTGTCTGATAGTGGTGGCATCTCTTTTATCCTCTTCAGCCTATGCTCAAGAGATAAGGATTAATTCTCAGCTAGACCTACAAGCTGTTCTCGATAATGCCTCTCGAGGCGATACGATAGTCCTCTCTCCCGGTGTTTACGCCGGTAACTTTGTTATTCGACAGAGTCTCACTATTCAAGGTGAAAAGGGCGCTATCATCAACGCCCAAGGCATGCATGACGGGATTCGAATAAAAGCTCCACATGTCACCATTGAAAATCTGACAATAGAAAACTGGGGCGATGATTTAACGGCAATGAATGCCGGCATCTTTATTGAAAAATCGGCACAAAATACAACCATCAAGAATAACCTGCTTCATGGTGATACTAGCGGTATTTGGTTAGATAAATGCGATGGTGCAAAAATTATCAACAATAAAATAAGCGGTAACGAGCAGATGCGCTCAACCGACCGAGGCAATGGTATTCATCTATCCGTTGCGACCAATACCGAGGTTCGTGGCAACGAAATCTGGCATACCCGTGACGGAATTTACATTATTTCTAGCCAGAACAACCTGCTCACTGAAAACCATATGCACGACCTTCGCTACGGGGTTCATTACATGTACTCCCACAGCAATACCGTCACCAAAAACAAAGCGGTACGAACCCGTGCAGGCTATGCGCTCATGCAATCCAGAAGTCTCACTGTCAATCATAACCAGTCACTCGATAGTGAAGACTACGGCATCTTATTAAACTTTATTACCTATTCCACCTTAACTAACAACACGATTGATGGCGTGCGTCAAAGTGAGGCACGTCACGTTGAGGGTGCCGATGGTAAGGGCTTCTTTATTTATAACTCGCTGCACAACAAAATTCTAGACAATGACGTGAGTAATGCAGAAATCGGTATTCACCTGACAGCAGGTTCCGAGAACAATATTATTGCTAAAAACACCTTTATCAAAAACCAGACTCAAGTGAAATACGTCGCGACCCGCAAACAAGAATGGAGCCTCGACGCCCAAGGTAATTACTGGAGCGACTATTTAGGCTGGGATATGAACAATGATCAAATTGGCGATACCTACTTCGAACCCAATGACAGTATCGACAAGCTACTATGGAAGTTTCCTCAGGCAAAAATGCTAATGGATAGCCCTGCAGTATTGTTACTACGTTATATCCAAAAACAATTCCCGGTACTTAAATCGCCTGGGGTAAGAGATAGTTTCCCTCTCATGACACCGCCCGCTCGTAAGGTAGCCAGCCCATGACGTCCCCTTCTTCTGACCTTGTTGTTAAGCTTGACTCAGTCTCCAAACATTATGGCGAGCTAAAAGCACTCGAGGCAATCAATCTGGACTTGCCTCCAGGCGAAGTGCTTGGCTTGTTTGGTCATAACGGCGCTGGCAAAAGTACGCTGATGAAAATCATCCTGGGCGTGCTTGAGCCTTGTCAAGGCGAAGTACTAACCCTTGGCCAGTCACCTCGAGACAAAAAAGCTCACCACATTCGCCAGAAGTTTGGTTATCTACCCGAAAATGTTAGCTTTTATGATCACCTAAGCGGGCGCGATATACTCACTTACTTCGCCAAACTTAAAGGCTTTAAAAAGAACGAGGCTGAACGGTTACTTGAGAGTGTTGGCCTTCAAGCTGCAGCAAATCGAGCAGTCAAAACCTACTTTAAAGGTATGAGGCAGCGCCTTGGTTTGGCGCAAGCACTGCTAGGCAAACCTAAACTATTATTACTGGATGAGCCCACCGTTGGCTTAGACCCTATCGCAACCGATTATTTTTATCGTACGGTAGACGAACTACGAAGCGATGGTTGCGCAGTGATTCTTTGTTCTCATGTTCTCCCTGGTGTTGAAGCGCATATCGACAGAGCTATGATACTAGGTGGCGGGAAGCAATTAGCCTTGGGTAATCTTGAAACGCTTCGCCAGCAAAGCGAGCTGCCTATCGAGATCAAAGCGCATGGCTTAGCAGCGAATGAAATTCCCAGCGAACTCATGCAGTATCAAAATGCGGTCGCCTGTGCGGCTGGCCAGCAATCTCTGCTTGTGCCGACGAAAGATAAAATGTCCGCCCTTAGAACACTCTCGGGAAATACAAGCATCAGCGACCTGGAGATCAAGCAACCTTCCTTGCAGGAAATATACAGCCACTTTATTCGCAAGGGAGAGCAATAAATATGGATAAAATACTAACTGTCGCCTCAAAAGAATTTAAAGATGGCTTCCGCAATCGCTGGACTTTGGCGATCACGGTAATCTTCGCCATTCTATCTTTAGGGCTTACGTATTTTGGCGCGGCTGCCTCAGGTAGTATCGGCTTTGCCTCGCTCAACTCAACCTTAATTAGTCTGGCAAGTCTGGCCGTTATCCTGATTCCCTTGATCGCATTGATGATCGCCTACAACGCCTTCGTAGGAGAATATGAACAAGGCACCATGCTACTCCTGCTCACCTACCCCCTCAGTCGACGCGATATGTTGATTGGCAAATTTCTGGGCCAAGGAAGTATCATCGCGATCTCCTCCCTGCTTGGTTTTAGTACTGCTGCAGCAGCCATTATCTTCAGCAGCGAGGTGGAAACCCTAGAAGTTCTCAATGCATTTTTCTGGTTTATTCTATCGGCGACACTACTTGGCTGGGTTTTTATTGCCATCGCCTATGTTATTAGTCTTAGCGTAGAAGAGAAATCGCGTGCCGCGGGCCTGGCTTTGGTCACCTGGTTTTTCTTTGTACTGGTATTCGACTTGGCTTTACTCGCTATTTTAGTCGCCAGTAACGGCGTTTTTCAAGGTAGTTGTCGCCTGAGCATTTAAGCTGCTTGTTTTTCCTTCTCCGGGTTCAACTTAACGTCACCCACTTTCTCCCAGTTCCGCGTAGCTTTTGACCACCTTATTTGGTTCTTTCTTTTCATCTTGCGATAAAGCTCATCCCTCTTCGATAATATTTCTTCATCCAGACCTAAGTGCCTTTGCTCTGGGGTAACAAAGTTAATTCGACTATGCCGGTGCT